>CAVCFM010000126.1:3561-27490 GCA_963601305.1 bacterium
CCTATTCCTGACAGGTATACTGAAGCGGGATCTGATAAGTCTCCTCGTATATCTGTTTCCAGATCTGATAGTTCGCCTCTTTCATGTACTCCGTGTTCTCCGCAATGGTTTTACCTTCCTGCGGATAGATCGGCGGTGCGACGTGGATCGTGTACTCCTGCACATAGAATCCATCCCCGTCTAAGACATCGCTGTCCTCCATCGTGATAAAGCACGGCAGCACCGGGACATTATTTTTTGCGGCAAATTTGAACGCACCGTTTTTGAGTGGCTTCGGCTTTTTGTAATTCCACCACATGCTCTGTTCCGGGTAAATTAAGATAAAATGCCCCGCTGTCAGCAGTTCATCCACCGCCTCCAGAAACTTTTTCATCGTCTTATGGTTCTCACTTAACGGCAGCGTGTTGCAATTGCGCATCAGATATCCGTAAAATCCGGGGAAATTCGTGTAATTTCCCTCGCGGATGACACGGTAAAATTTGCGCTTTCTGCGCTGTTTTGACTCGTCATATACCGCCTGGATCGCAAAGCTGTCCAACGCGTTAAAGTGATTGCAGGTGATGATGGCGCCGCTCTTTAATCCGCGGATATTTTCAATTCCCCTGATTTCTTTGATGATCAGCTGCTTTTTTTTTATCAGAAAATTCATAAACCAGCGGGCAACCTTAAATGCCGACTTGGTGCGGATTTTCTCACGAATATTTTTATCTACATAATGAATGTCTTCCGGCAAAAGCTCGATCGTGGGCGGATCCTCCTCCACGTCCTCATCAAAGCGCCCCTCTCTCTCGTACTGCGCGATCTTTTCTATAATAGCCTGACGCTCCTTCGACTGGGACAGACGGTGCTGCAACAGATTCATGTAATTGTTCTCATTCTCAATCTCTGCCGTTGCAAGCTGGAACAGGTTCTCGCCCGCCATAATGTCCTTGTGCCGCTCCTCCTCTGTATAATGTTCTAAATTATACATAAGCTCCTCGTAGTCCTCGGTCTGTTTTGCATATTCCCAGAAATAATCCGCATACAGGCAATCCGTATAATGCCACGGCTTTGCCGCCAGATTATAGTGGATGATGCGGATGTCCTCTTCCTTGCACGGGATCTCCTGACAGGTCTCAGCGTTCCATCTGGCATCCAGCCAGTATACCTTGTTCTGGCACAGCACGTTTAAGTAGTCCTGATCCTGCGCCACCACAAACGCGTAGGTGTTTAACAGCTCCACAAATTTGTCCAAGATATGATTTTTGCGGAACGCCTTGCTGTTGATGACTAACATTCCCGCATTAAAATAACATTCCCGGGGAAGTCCAAGCACTTTTTCCACGTATTCTCCGAACAGATCCAGCTGTAAAACGACCTGATCCCTTGCGCCTCCCACATAGTTTTTCCCGATATCCATCAAATATAATTCCGAGATATCTCCTTTTATGATCGTGTCGCTGTCGATATAGATGACCTTGTCATACTGCGGGAATTTATCCGGAATAAAAATCCGGAAATATGTGGTAACCGAATAATAATCGCGGATGTGAAGCCGGCTGTGCATATCTGCAAGCTCGCTGCTCACGTCGTCAAAAAATATCGAAAAATTATCGTCTGCGAGACGGTATGCCTTCTGCTTGGTCTCCTCACTCATGCCGGTGCAGAGGATATGCACGTGGTAGCGGTACTCCTTCGATGCATTGCAGATCAGCGATTTTAGTGCCACGCAGGTATACTTCATAAACGGCTCATCGCATGCAAAAAATATAGGTATCACATTTTCATTTTTCATAGGTAGCTCCATCCTATCTAAACTCTTTTTCAAATCGCTTCTTTAAATATATATATTCATATAACACATCATCAAACTGATAATAATGAAAAACCCGGTGGATCCTGCTGACATCCCACTGCTTGATATTGGCAGTGTGCGGGTACGGCAGATAAAACAACCGCTTGGAAAAATGGCGTACCACCGTGTGCTTATGCAAAAATTTCTGGTCATTAAAGCGCTGCGGCAGCATTTTTTTGCTGGTCGTATTCCGGTAAATGGCATCCTGATCTGCAAACAGCAACTTTTTCTTCCGAAGCAGTTCTCTCGCCTTCCCGAATAAGCATGTCTCTTTTATCCGCTTCATATTCAACAAAAGCACACCTGCATTGATATAATTGGGATTCAGTAAATATTTGCCGTAGTGGTCTCTCGCCGCGGCATATTCATACCCTTTGACATCGATATCATAAAGCAGAGAGATATCATGCTGAAACAATAGGTCCACATCCAGGTAAAGCAGCTTATCCGGGACATCCGGTATCAGATCCGCCAGCAGACGAAGCAGCGTGTACGGGGAACAGTAAGCCCCCTCGTTCGGGCATCCCGCAAATTCCTGCTGATACAATTCTGTGACGTCAATGCGCCGCACCTGGTTTTTGGGATTATAAGTCTTTGCGACTTCCTCTAAATACCGCGCCTGCTGCCCGCTCACCGGCAGGTAGTCCGCTCTTAGGTGCGATACATCCATCGTGAAAATGAAAAAACAAAACGGTTCCTCTGACTCTGTGCGCATCAGGATCGAGAGCATACAGGTCAGCATCCCGTCAAATACTTTTTCATTTCCCGAAAATAAAATATTTTTCATAAATCGGATTCCTTATCTGTGTCCTTTTTGATATAGCGTATCAGTTCCACATTGTTGTTGCTGCTGCGCTGCACCATCCGCTCATAGACCTGATCGCGCAGCATTGCCCGCTGTTCCTTGGCGCTGCAGCTTTTGTCTGCATAAAACGGTCCGTCCAGGTAAGTGACAATGTCTACTTTTTTTCCTTTGCCGCGTCTCTGGTAAGTGTTGGTAAAACAGTACACGGGTGCCGCTGCCCGCGCCGGATAGCGGAACGACGCATCTGAAAACGGCCGTATCTTCGTATAGTAAGGCCAGATATGCGCCTCCGGGTACAGGACCACACAGTGATGACGGTCAATCTCGCCCTGCACCGTTTTTACAAAATTGCGGGCAGCGGCTCCGTCGTCCGGCAGCGGGATTGCCCCAAGGCATGGGGTGATCCGTCCCAATACCGGCATCGATACATTGTCCGGATGCACGATCACATAGGCGTCCGTGGGATAGCTGATACGGGAAGGGATAAGCGCATCCGCAATGGCATTGGTGTGATTGCCATAGAGGAACCATCCCTCTCCATCTGGCGCCGCCCCGCTCCGGCAGTCCACGATCCTGTGGTGGTATCTGACCCGCAGATACAAAAATGCCAGTGGTCTCGCAATTATCCGGTACCAGATGACATGCCCCAGCCGGCGCGATGGCGTCTCGTTGTTATATGGGTAACTACCGTCTATCACTCTCGCGTGAATTTTGGCGGTGGAAAATTCATCTTTTGTCTCATCTGTATAGTATATGACCGTATTCTTTGGCAATGTGCCCCTCCCATCGTGACATGGAATACGAATGATTCCACACAGAAACATTTCGCATTTCATTTTATCATAGTGTGCGCCGGAAACAAAGACCTCTTTTTCTCAATAATTCCCTAATTAAAATTCAATATTTCTTAAGAAATCCTTTCTTGCAACTATCACTTTTTCCATATAAAATGTTCTTATATTATTCATATTAGTGTCCGCACCGGTTATGCGCCGGAACCCGGGCACAGAAATGGAGAATCAAATGACAAAAACTACAAAAAAGAAATCCAAAAAGGCGAAAAACAAGGCTTTGATCTTAGCTATTGAGATTATCGTCCTGCTTATTTTATCACTGGTATTGTTTGTCACCATCAAACTGTCCAAGATCAACAAGGACCGTACCAGCATGGAGGGCGTTGAGACCAACGACGACATTTCCGCTGAGTCCCAGGCGCTCATGGACGACTACACGACAATTGCCCTGTTCGGTCTTGATAACCGTTCCAACGGCGATCTGTCTTCCGGTCGAAGCGACGTTATCATGCTCGCCACCATCAATAACAAGACCAAATCCGTAGATCTGGTGTCTGTCTACCGTGATACCTACTTAGACGTGGGAAGCAGCACCTTCCGCAAATGTAACGAGGGCTACGCCAAAGGTGGTCCTACACAGGCGGTTACCATGCTGAACAAGAACTTAGACTTAGACATTAAGGATTATGTCACTGTAGACTTCAACGCGATCATCGAATGTGTTGACCTCTTAGGCGGTGTCGAGATTACCATCACCGATGATGAGGCTTCCCTGATGAAGGGTTATATGGATGAGTTAAACGAATTGACCGGTAACTCCTCCCAGTATCTCTCCTCCGGCGGAACCTACACCTTAGACGGTGTCCAGGCCTGCGCATATGCCCGTATCCGTTACGGCGGCGGCGATGATTACCGACGTACCGAGCGTCAGCGTACTGTGATCTCAGCCATGGTCACCAAGGCAAAACAGTCCAATATCTTAACCTTGAACAAAGTCATCAATGCGATGTTTGCTGATATCCAGACCAGCTTTTCCAACACGGAACTGCTCTCCTTAGCCGCATCACTTTTCAGCTATGACATTGGCGAGAGCACCGGCTTCCCGTTCAAAAAAGCAACGATCAAGCTCACCAGTGCCGGCGATGTAGTCGTTCCATGTGATCTGACCACAAACGTTTCACAGTTGCATGAGTTGCTGTATGATGATACTGGCTACGAGCCATCCTCCACTGTCAAGAACAACAGTGCACAGATTACAACCGATACCGGATATACGGCAAATGATGGATATTGATACCGCAGAATAGTTTCTCAATATCTATGGAACAATAGAAAAGAGGAGTCAGGAAACCGCTACAGGCGGTTTTCTGGCTCCTCTTTTTCGGAAAGATCCTTTCCACAATACGGGCAATTCCGGATTCCCAATCCACTAAGCGGCAGGGAATGCCGGCAGAAAGAACATCTCACAAAAATTATGGCATAACCAAATGCTGCAATTTCTATTGCAATTCCGATACCTATCACAATCCGGCTATAAGTTTCCGGTAAAAATAACGCCACACCCGCGATCAGTACTCCACTTATAATTAAAATGCGGGCGATTGTCAGTTTCTTTTTATCTGTCATCGTTCTCCTTCTCACGCTTCGCGCTGCAAGATTTCCCAAACATCCGCCGGCTTTTCTGCAAATGTTTTGGCGCCCTGTGCCTCTAAGAATTCACGCTCACGGAATCCCCACAGCACCGAGATACACGGCAGTCCGGCATTTTTCGCTGTCTGCAGATCCACTTCCGAGTCTCCCACATAGACCGCAGACTCCTTTGTCTTGCCAAGTTCTGCAAGCGCTGCATACACCATGTCAGGAGCAGGCTTTTTGCTCACGCCCTCCCGCTCTCCGATGGCAACTTTCACAATACCCTCAAAGTAAATCTCATTTAAGTCTTTGACTGCTGCATCCAGCTTGTTAGAGACAATTGCAAGCGCATAACCAGCCTCCTGCAGCTGTTTCATCAAATCTACCACACCGTCATAGGCACAGGTCGTATCATTGCTGTGTTTCGTGTAATACTCCCGGAATGTGGCAAACACCTCGTCAAACTGCGGATTGTTCAATCCGTCCGGCACCGCTAACTCCATCAGTCTTTTTACACCATTTCCCACAAAGTGGCGCACATCATCCAGAGAGTGTTCCGGCATGCCAAACTCGCGCAGCGCATAGTTTGTCGCATTCTTCAAATCCTCTAACGTATTTAACAGTGTTCCGTCCATGTCAAAAACGACGGTATCATATTTTTTCATAATATCTCCATTCCGACGACTTACTTGACGCTCACTTCTCCTGCAAGCACCCGTTTGTAGTCCTCATAATTTTTTGCCAGCAGAGCCGGTGTGTCCAGTCCATACGGACATTTACTCTTACATTTGTTGCAGTGCAGGCAGTTCTCAATCTTCTTCATCTTCTCCTGCACTTCCGGTGTCAGCTGTAATTCCGACGGAGAGCGGCGCAGCAACAGTGACATTCTCGCACAGTTATTGATCTCAATTCCCGCCGGACACGGCATACAATATCCACAACCACGGCAGAAATCACCGCTTAACTCTTCCCTGTCATGTGCAATGATGTCGGCTAACTCCTGTGTCATCACCGGCGGATTGTCAATGTAAGAGATAAACTCATCCAACTCCTGCTCTCTCTGCACGCCCCAGATTGGCAGTACATTGTCATACTGCGCCTCAAATGCATAGGCTGCCGCAGAGTTTGTGATAAGTCCACCGGACAACGCCTTCATGGCGATAAAGCCCATTCCTGCCTCTTTGCATTTCTCCACCAGCGCAATATCTCTGTCGCTTGCCAGATAGCAGAACGGGAACTGCAGCGTCTCATAGAGCCCGGATGCGATCGCTTCCTCTGCTACCGCCAGTCTGTGGTTGGTGATTCCAATGTGACGCACCTTGCCCTGTGCCTTTGCCTCAAGCATCGCCTCATACAGACCACTGCCGTCCCCCGGCTTCGGACAGACCGCAGGATTGTGGAACTGGTAAATATCCAGATAATCGGTTTTCAGATTGTGAAGAGAAGTCTCAAGCTGCTCCCAGAACTCCTCCGGCGTGGATGCGGCGGTCTTCGTAGCAATGTAGACCTTGTCCCGCATGCCACTGAAGGCTTCCCCTAACTTTTCCTCGCTGTCCGTATAAAAACGTGCCGTATCAAAAAATGTAATTCCCGCATCATACGCCTTGCGTGCCAGCTTGACTGCATCGTCCGTGCTGATCCGCTGGATCGGGAGTGCACCAAAACCGTTCTTGTTTACTGTGATCCCTGTCTTGCCAAGTGTTACTGTCTGCATGAAATCTCCTCCTCTGCCGTATTATTCATTTATATATGGAAAGAATACTTCACTCTTTCCCTTTTTGTCAAACATATTATTGTACTGCAATATCTCGTAATCCGATATCCACTGCGCCTCTTCCCCGGTTGCATCATCGATGTGCATAAATTTGCCGTTGCTCAGGGAATAGTATCCTCTGGAATTGATTGCCGGTATCACTTCCCGCATATCCGCCAAAAACTGGTTGTATGCCGGCAGCTCAATGCCCGCCCGCTCTAACGCCATGGTAGAGAGGTAGTTGATACTCGTAATCTCCTCCTGCTCGGACTCACTCTCATAGTTCGTCCAGATAAAAAACGGGATGGTATACAAATCTTCCAGCTCATCTAACGTCAGTCCGGATAAGCCCTTTCCGTTCAGATACGGGTAAAAGCTGGAGGACAGGCTCGGCTGATGGTCTCCGAAGAATACAATCTCCACCGGTTCATCCACCTGCTCAAAGTAGGAGATCAGATATTCCAGCGCCTTGTCACTCTCATGGATCAAGGATAAATACTGGTTCACATCCGGGTAGTTCACTCCCAGCATGCGCACCTCCTCGTTGAAGTTATCGTACTTTTCGGTATATCCGCCATGATTCTGCATGGAGATCCCCATGATAAACAAATTCTCGTTAGCGCCTTTCTCCTCGTAGCGCTCCACGATCTTCTCATAAAATTCCTGGTCGGTAATGTACTCGCGCAATATCTGTGACTCGTCAAAATCATCGATAAAATAAGTCTCATCAAATCCCAGGTTCGGGTATACCGTATTTCTGCTCCACCCGGTTGCATAATACGGGTGCATCGCCACACAGGTGTAGCCGATATTTTTCAGATTTGAAACAATCGAAGTCGGTTCATCCGTGATGTACTGCTGGTATACCACAGACCCGCTCGGTAAAAATGCCATGGAGTTACCCGTCATGAACTCCCACTCAGAGTTCGGTGTCTTCGCGCCAAATACAGAGGATAACGCATATCCTTTTATCGTGTTCTCCGTCAGCGAGTCATACATCGGCGTGACATCAATATTTGTGGAAAAATCGCCCACCACACTAAGGTTCGCATAGGACTCACTCATAATGACAATGATGGTCGGATCCTCACCGGTTCCGGTCGCCGTATTGACACTCTCTGAGTCGCCATCTGTATCGCTGTAATCCGCTTCAAGTGCCGCCACTGCCTCGTCAGAATATCCATCCGGTGCGCTGACAAAACAGTCCCTGATACTTAAGACAAAATTTAAGATATATCCGTTGCGGTAGCTTCCCTTCTGCTCCCAGGTCTCCGTCACGATGGTATCACTCTTCTGTCCCACGTACACACAGCACAACACGATCAGCGACAGACAGATTGCCATCATCGGGATCCTTTTTTCAAACGAGATATGTATCTTGCGCACAAAAGCAATATAAAGCGTAACCGCAAACACCACATATACCGCCCGGTCATCCAGCACGAACTCGTAGTTTCCCGCCACCGACAATCCAGTCTGAATGGATTTCAAGTCGCTGAATATGAACTCATTTCCGCGGAACAGATAGACAAAATAATTAATGCCCGCCACGATCATCAAAAACAGATGGGATATCATACAGCCGAGGCCTGTGTTGTTGGTTATCAGCTGCATCGTCAAAAACACCACAAGACAGCACAGGATATTCAGCCACATTTTCTGCGGTGTAATCTTCGCCCGAAGCTCCGCATCCAGCAGGAGATACTGTATCAGGTGCACCGTGAACACCGAACTTCCCGCCAGCAGGACTACAGTCCCTGCCCGGGATGCCCATTTTCCCAGCTCAATGTGCAGGCTTTTGATCAGAAAATACAATCCACCAAAAGCAAACAGCACCCAGAGTGCAAAATGTACGTTTACATATAATACTGCCGCCAATATCATTGCAATCCCCAGGCGGCCGAGGTTTTCTTTTTCAAATTTTAATCTTATCTTCATCATTTCTCACCACTTAGCATTGTACCAAGTCGGGCGGATTTGTCAATTTTTCAGACCTTAAAACTTTCTTAAAATAAAAAAACCGTCCATTTTATGTCTCATCATAAAATGAACGGATTTCTCTCTATGCCTTCTGAGCGGATTTCTTAATATATACCCGTCTCGCCAGCACAACCACTGCTCCCACCAGAAACGGGAACACAAATGTTCCGAATCGATACAGCAATGATGCAGAACCTGCCAGTCCGGTTCCTACGATTCCTGAAAACAGGCTGGTAAATACAAATTCCGTCGACCCGATCCCAGCCGGGGACGGCAAAACTGCTGCCAGCATCACAGACAACGAGGTCACTGCCATGGTCTGGCACAGTGTAATATCACTATGAGGCGCAAATATCAGGTATGGCACTGCATACCACAGACAAAACTTGAACAGATCCAGCAGTACAACAGCTAATATCAGCGGCTTTTTCTGCAAAAGATCCTTGGAAGAATCCTCCAGCATGCCACACTGGACATGCAGATTCCCTAACACAGCATCCAGTCTGCCCGAAAGCTTGCGGTTTATCGCATCTGCCATCCGAAAGAACAGACGATGAAACCGTCCGGAACAACAGAACAGTATCAATCCGAATGTTATCACGAGCGTGAGCAGATAGCCTGCTGAGAGCACGCCGCTATATTCAGAAAAATATCCGCTCATATAACTCCAGTTTAAAACCAGAAAAATCACAGAAAAAATTGCAATGCTGATCTTATGGAATGCATATTGCAGCATGTATAATCCAAAACTCTTGGAATACTCCACGCCATGCTCGCCCAGATAGACGATTGCCGCCACACCGGAACCACTTCCAAGCGTCGCCACCCGGTAAAATGAGCAGAGAAACGTGTTAGTGATACCCATGCGATATGTGAACGCCGGATTATATTGTTTTGCCAAAACAGTTGTGATCGCAGCTTCCACAAGATGGTATCCCACCGTCAGCCCGCAGATTCCCGCGATGACTGCCGGTGTGGTCTTCTTAAGCTGCTCTGCAATCGGTCCTGCCGAGTCCCGGAATGTATACACGATAATTGCAACAATCAGGACCACAAAACCTATTTTTAATATCTGCTTTTGTCTTTTACTGATACAAATCGCCTCTATTTCTTCTTAAAGTTGGTATATCCCTTCTGCTCGTATGGATGCTCGCTCCAGAGTTTGTCAGCAGTTCCCTGCCACTCTTTTGCATATTCCATACATTTTCCACAAAGATGCTCTACCGGCTCAGCCTCCTCCACGTCTGTGGACTTCGCACCGGTCTCTTTTACCATGCGCTGTAAAATCTCCGGATTCTCTAACATTGGACATGGGCGCAGCATGTTCTTGTTGAACGGCTGGTTGTCTCTGTATGCCTGGAATAACGGCTGCTGTAAGCACTCTAACAGAGATTTCTCACGGATATTAGCTCCGGAATAATGGATAAATACACATGGCTCCACATCACCCTTCGGGTTGATATGGCAGTAGTTTCTTCCTCCGGCGATACATCCGCCTACAAACTCACCATCGTTCTGGAAGTCCATAACAAAGATTTCCTTACCGCCGGTTCTTCCACGTACCTCACGGATTCTGTGGTAAATGTACTCTCTCTGCTCTGCTGTCGGCATCAGTTCCGGTGCTGCCTTCATACCTACCGGCATCAGATGGAAGTACCATGCGAAACGGCTTCCGTGCTCGATCAGTAAATCAAAGAATTCATCGGAAGTAACCGCTTCCATATTTTTTCTGGTATAGCATACGCTGTTACCAAAGATCAATCCGTTCTCATGCAATAAATCCATTGCGCGGATTACCTTCTCATATACACCGCTTCCACGGCGGAAATCATTGGCATCCTCAAATCCCTCTAAGCTGATAGATAAGGATAAGTTGCCGACACGCTTCATCTCATCGCAGAATGCCTGATCAACCAATGTTCCGTTGGTATAGCAGTGGAATGCACACTCATTATGTTTCTCGCAGAGTTTGATAATATCTGCCTTGCGCACAAGCGGCTCGCCACCGGTCATCATGTAAAAATAAATTCCGAGCTCTTTACCCTGTGTTACGATGCTGTCTAACTCATCAAATGTAAGATTTAATTTGTTGCCGTACTCTGCTGCCCAGCATCCGGTGCAGTGCAGGTTACATGCGCTGGTCGGGTCCATCAGAATCAGCCACGGGATATTGCAGTTATGCACCTCACGCATTTTACGGATTGTCTTGGTTCCAAGAAAAGCTGCCTGAAATCCCAGGTTTAATGCTGTCATCTTTGCAACATGCGGGTCTGTCTCATCTAACAGACGGTCCACATAGTGCATCCATTTATTATCCGGGTCCTGGATCATCGCACGGGCACCATCATAAGCCTCTTTGCTGAAATTGTCACCCATAAAAGTCTCTGCCAGATCTACAATCTGTAAAAGACCCTTCTCACGGTCCTTTTTAATATGTCGTAATGCACCATCAATTGCAACGCCAAACGTCTTTCTCTCCAATGTCTGTGCTAAATTTGCCATCACGCTTTCCTCCTCATTCGTGCACTCTTCGTTTTTCTAAAGTATATACAAAAGGTGTTTTTTTTAAAACATGCAATGCCATGAAGTTGTCAACATAAAAGCTACATTTTGACGTTTTTGTCTACTTTTTAACAATGCTATGCCTGAAAAAATTCGGCAATCTGCCCTTCTATTGTCTTCATCAGACGCGTGCGCGCCTCCACGCTCGCCCATGCGATATGCGGCGTGATCAGAAGTCTGTCGCTGTCCTTGATCAGGCGCAGCGGATTGCCCTGCTGCATCGGCTCCACGCTCAGCACATCCAGCCCTGCCGCTGCGATCTTCTGCTGATTTAACGCGTCCGCCAGATCCTGTTCCACCACGATCGGTCCTCTGCCCACATTGATCAGGATCGCATTTTTCTTCATCTTATCAAAGGCTGTCTTATCCATAAGCCCCTTGGTATTTTCATCCAACGGTGCATGGATGGAAACAATGTCCGATTCCGCGAGCAGCGTTTCAAAATCCACCCGCTCATAGCCCGGCTGGTTATTTTTGCCGGTTGTCGAGTAATAGATGACACGGCAGCCGAATAATTTTGCAATGTCGTAAACCCGGCGTCCGATGGCTCCGAGTCCGATAATTCCCCAGGTCATACCGCTTAATTCATGGAACTTGTTCTCGAAATGCGTAAAAATAATATCATCCACATACGCTTCGGATTTTACATATTTATCGTAGTAATTCAGCTTCTCTAACAGGTAGAACAGCATCGCAAAGGTGTGCTGTGCCACGCTCTCGGTGGAATATCCCGCCACATTTCTCCATGCAATGCCGCGCTTTTCCAGATAATCCTTGTCGAGATTGTTCGTCCCGGTAGCAGTCACACACACTAACTTCAAATGGTCTGCCTCCCCGATGGTCTGCTCGTTGACAAGCACCTTGTTCAGCACGATCACATCCGCATCCTTCGTGCGCTCTCTCGCCTCCTCCGGCGTGGAAAATCCGTATTTGACCACCTCACCCAGACGGTCAAAACCGGATAAATCAATGTCTTCTCCAATTGTCTTTGCATCCAGAAATACGATCTTCATATTCTAATTCTCCTCCAGATAGTTCCGTAGTGCCTGCATCTGCTCTTTTGCAATGCGCGCACCCTCATCATACAGCTGCCGCAGCTTTTTCGTATCTGTCTCTGTCCTTCCGACACCATAGGTCGTCTCCGGCGCAATGACAAACACCTTTCCCTCTTTTTCCAGCTCCATCAGCTTTTTCATGGAATCATTGTAACGCTCCGGCCTAAGCTCCATGTCCTCGACGATCTTCGGATAGCGTCTGTACAGGTGGTTGGTAAATGATACGGCACGCTCCTTTTTCTTGACATATCCCCGCTCCCTTGTCAGAACCACGATCAGCTTGTCGCAGCCCTCTTTTAATGCGTGCTCATAAGGGATGGAGTCGGCGATCCCGCCGTCCAGATAATAGTGGTTCCCCAGTTTTACCGGCTGAAACAATACCGGAAGTGCACAGCTTGCCACCAGCGTATCCCGCATGTCCTTCCCCCGCGGCACTTCGACGTAGTGTGCCTTACCGCTGTGGATATTGGTAACGGCAGCCTCCACCTTGCCCGGGTATGCTGCAAAGCTGTCATAGTCAAACGGCAGCAACCGGTTCGGTACCTCATCAAAAACAAACTTCGTGTTATAGTATGCCCGCTCGCTGCGGTCTATCAGATGCCACATCCCCATATAGCGCTTATCTGCCATGTATTTTTCCATCAGTTCCAGATTCCGCCCTTTCTGCCCGGACAGATAGGACACTCCGTAGGCAATTCCCGCGGACACGCCGATGAAATAATCCGGCATCAGATTCTCTTCCAAAAATACATCCATAACCCCGCAGGAAAAAATCGTGCGGTTCGCTCCACCTTCAAACACCATTCCAAGTTTCATTCTTTTATGCCTCACTTTTTACCTGTTTTCTCTATTCGTCTGCTGTGCGCTCCGGCATCTGCTCGCTTTTTACCACGTACATGGTAACGCCACGTATCTCTTTTACCTTTACGATCGTGCCTGCCTCAAAGGTCTCTCCCTCCACGTAGGCTCTCGCCGTCCATTCCTGACCTCTGCATACCGCCGTTCCGGTACCGTGCAGGTTGTCTATCTGCTCTGTCACGCACACATTCTGCCCGATATTCTCCTCGAAATTCGTTTTAATAAGCCTTGGCTTAAAATAGCGCAGCGCCCACGGTCTTGTAAAACACAAGAGGACCACCGACACCACCACAAACACAAGAAACTGCCACAGCGGGTGAAGCCCCGTCATACTCACAAGCAATGCTCCGAGCGCTCCGCCGGCAAACCAGATACTTGTCAGTCCCACCGTCGCAATCTCCCCCACAACAAATGCAATGATCAAAAACAGCCATACCGCCCACATATATTCCGCCATTGTATCCCTCCTCATTATTTTGTTATAGCATACGTCATCTGCTAAAAAAAATCAACCGGATGCCCTTTACTGGTTAATTATAACAGTTTTTCTGCCGAAACATAAATAGGAATTATTTTTCAGGGAGGAAAAATTATGTCTTCATCATCAACTTACGTGGGAGCCGGAACCACCTTAAGCTCCACCTATTATATGCGTAATTTTTACAGTAAAAATGCAAATGCCAGAATTTCATCGACCCGTTCTGCCTTAAGTGAGAAGGATCTCTCCGCTGCTGACGGTCTGGCTTTACGGCGTGCCATACGCAGTCTTGGTTCGTTTACCTATGACGATACCTCAGACAGTAACATCCGAAACGGCGTACTGGCTTATATATCGACCTACAACAATGCCCTTTCCTCTGCCGCTGACACCGGAGACCACTCCTTAGAGCGTTACGCCAAGCAGATGAAATCCATCACCAAGGAATATGCCGACGAACTGGACGACATCGGGATTACCGTGAACGATGACGGCACTCTTACCAGCCGTTCCACCTTATTTAAATCAGCGGATCTGTCAAACTTCAAATCCCTGTTCTCCCGGGACTCCAAGTTCATGCAGCGCACCACCGCGGTCGCCAAACGGATCCAGCAGCGCAGTGAGTCGCTTTCTCTCAGTGAAAAAAGAAAAGAGATAGAAGAAGCTGCCTCCAAAAAATCGGATAGCACAGATTCCTCTACCTCTACAGTTGCCGATCTGGTTTCTGAGAGTCTGGGGCTTAATACCGCATCCCTTACGGGCATCGGCACCAGCGTAGACATCTCGCTCTAGTGCATCGGCACCAGCGTAGACATCTCGCTCTAGCGCGTCAACATCTGTATCGAAATATCATTACCGGACACATCTGCTTTTGCATAGCTGCCGCAGATGACAGGCATCATCGGCGGCAGGTGTCCCATATCCACATCCATGATGATCGGCACCTGATACTCTGCCAGCAGATCCGTAACGGCACGATACTGGTCAAGTCCCATCATTTCCTGTCCGTACACAAGCGGACGTCCCACCAGAAATCCCTTTACATGAGAGAACCATCCCGCATTTTTCATATGCCAGATTGCTCTGCGGATGGACATCACATTCAGATCGCACGCCTCGATAAACCACAGTATTCCATCCTCTTTATATCGCTCGGCAAATGCTGCCGTCTTATCATATTTCGTTCCCACCAGATTTACCAGGCAGTCCATGCATCCGCCGATCAGTCTGCCTTCCATATGTATCCCGGTCTCCTGTGCCATGCCCTCCGGCAGCCAGATGTGCAGCTCCTTTTTCTCAGTCAGGTTATACGGCGCAAACGGGTGCTCCTCGTCCTTTAGTCCTTCCTTTTCCCACAGCGCGTATCCGTGGACAGTCTCTTTTTGCCCGCGCAGTACCTGATAGGCATCCTTAATGCTCTCATCCCACGGTTCCATGCCAAATGTGGATGCGCACGGTCCGTAAATCGATGCGGTATCGCAGAGTGTTGCCAGAAGATAGGTCATGTTCGTGTTATCGGAAAATCCCATATACCACTTCGGCTTTGCCGCTGCGATTTTTTCAAAATCTGTGTAATCTAACGTCTCGCACATCAACTCTCCGCCACCGCAGGATATCAGCACATCATTTTTGTCACTGCAATAGTATTCCGTAAGCTCCTCTCCGCACGCCTGCGGGGTATTGCTGATCCCGATTCCCTCTCCGGCATAGCTGTTTGGTCCAAGGTCCAGCGCATGTCCAAGCTCACGAAACTTCTTCTGTGCATTGTCAAATGCGCTCCGGTACGGCTCGATATTGCACCCGAAGGATGGTGCAACAAACCCGATCGTGCCATTTTCCGATAAAAATTCTGGATATCTCATATCAATTATACGCTCCTCTTATTCATTACATGTAACGTTCCTCAAACTGCGCCACCGGCATCGGTTTTGCAAAGTAGTATCCCTGGAACACATCACATTTTAACTGCTTTAAAAATTCGACCTGCTCCGCAGTCTCCACGCCCTCTACAATCGAGGTGATCTCTAATTCCTGCGCAAGTTTTATAATGGAAGTCAGTATCTTTCTGCCCCTCTTTATATCTTCAGTTTTTTGCAGGAATACCATATCCACTTTCATGACGTCAATCTGGATATCCTTGAGTGTATTCAACGAGGAATATCCGCTTCCGAAATCATCCATCTCCACCAGAAATCCCGCTTTCTGCAGTTTGCCAATCAGTTCGATACGCTGTGCAACATCCGTCATAACCGAGGTTTCAGTAATTTCCAGATGAAGGTTGCCTGGTCGGACTCTGTACTTCCCGATCAGTTCCATAAACGTCTGGTAAATATCAATATAATAGAAATCTTTCGGTGAAATGTTGACTGACAGATACATGTCATCCCGTCCACGCGCCTGCCACTCCTGCAGCTTTGCACAGGCAAGCTCCCACACATATTTGTCCAGTTTGACAATCGTGTCATTTTTTTCAAAGATGCCAATGAAAACATCCGGCGGTATCAGCCCTTTTTGCGGGTGGAGCCAGCGGACAAGCACTTCCGCACCATGCACTTCTGCTGTCGGTGTCACCTGCGGCTGCAAATATATCTGGAACTGTCCCGATACCAGCGCCTCCTCGAACTGCCCCATGATCTCCTGCTCCTGCAAAAACGCATTCCGAAGTTTGTCATCATAAAAAGCAACCAGTTTCTGATAACTTCCTTTGATATTCATCAGTGCCATCAACGCCCGGTCAAACATGACGGATACCGGAATGTCGCGCTGGATAATCTCATAGACCCCGATATATACCTTTATCGGATAATGGATGTCATTATCCACGTACACGGATTTTCCCGGCTCTGCCATGAAAAAGTCCCAGTTAAAGTTTTTCTTGGGCATGAGCAGACCAAACCGGTCATTTCCGATGCGCGCATAGACATCCTCTCCATTGCAATACCGCCTCAGTCCGTCCGCAATCCTGCAAAGGATCGCATCGCCGCAAGCCGTGCCAAAAATATCATTGACCAGCTTAAAATTATGAATATCCGAGCAGACCATCAGGTATTCCGTGTCCGGATTAATGCGAAGGTACTCCTCTGTTTTCTCATAGAACCTTTCTTTATTATATAGCCCGGTCAGCCGGTCGTGTGTCGCAAGGTAACGCTCCCTCTGTATTTTTTCCACCTCGCCGGTAATATCCTGGATATGAAAAAAGCTTCCGATAAAAATATCATGCTTATCATACAACGGTTTCCGGTTTACCTTCAGGTAATGACTTACACCATTTAATGTGATCGTGATATCCCGGATCACATTCATCTCGTAGTATTGACCCGTCTTTGCGTACCATTTTTCAAAAACACTTTTTGCCGTTTCTTCTCCGGCTCCAGCCGCCCACTGCTCAGCATTCCGGTTTGCATGCAGACAGTTTCCGACCGTGTCAAACAGTAAAATGGAATCTCCCATATCCTGGATTACCATGGATAACATCCGGTCGAGCGCCCCGTGTGGGACATAGATGACCGTCAGATAATAAATGACCAGTCCGCCTGCCACAAATCCAATCACCGTCATATCGACCAGCCCGCCCATAAACACATACACTGCATCCACAGCCACAAGAACCACGAGCACCGCCAGAATACAGATGTATTTTCCACGATAAAGGGAAGATGATTTATAGATTTTAAACACCAAAAGCGCCAAACTTGCAGCGATTACAATATAAGAAATCACCAGATGTATGTCATAGCACAGATAAGCATGGATACGGTAGTAAATCTCGCCGTCCTTCGCCACCTCATAGCAGGAAAATGCGTGCTCAAAAACCGGATTTAAAAGCATCGAAACCGTATCCAGAAGAAGGATGTATTTTACCGCCCTCTGGACTTTTGGAAAGTTACCCGTAAATCCCGTGTATTCGATTGTAAATCGCAGCAGATAATAGGCGATCCAGTCAATTCCCGCAAAAAACACGCTGTAACCCAGCATACATACCACGGGGTTTTGGGATATCAGCACAACCAGATTTCCCAATCCGGCAAAAAATGTTGCATTCAAAAGGAAATGCAAATTCCTTGCAATCGCCTTGTCACTTTTCGCAGACAATAAGGTTGTCAATAATACAGCAGCGATTGACACTGCAAATAATATAATATAGATAATCCGCAACTCAGGCCTCCCCTGCCTATACCTACGGTATACCGGCTTTTGTCAAAAAATGTCTTCTTATTTATATATACCAAGCCGGGCGGAAATTTTCAATAATATACTTGCATTCTTTTTATTTTGTTTTATAATATTTATATTAATGAGTTAAATATTTGTGTGCAGACATAGTACATCGGTAGTATATCAGCTTCCCAAGCTGAGGAGGCGGGTTCGATTCCCGTTGTCTGCTTGCCAAATACCCCCGGTAAAAGTAGCGAGTCACCGCTTTTACCGGGGGTATTATAATATACTTACCCAGACAGCCGTTGGACGTGCTCCAACTCGTTCCGAGTCTTGCGGAAAGGAGTGGTTTTATGGTTACATACTCTGACTTATTTTCATTCGTCGTTATGTTATGTACCGTTATCACGCTTGTGAGCAATTACAGGCATAAAAAATAGCCGTCCTGCCCTGGTAAGCTGACGGCTACAGTTGGTATTCTACCGGGTCGGGTGAAGTGCACTCACCCTCCGGCTGTCTTGCTAAGTATATTATACGCATTCCCTACCCGGATGTAAACCCCGATTCCGAGAAAAGGAAGCTGACCCATTTTATTGAAACAGTGCCATTATCCTCCTATTGCGTATTTGTTACGTAATTGTTACAATTCATTTATCAGCTGATACAAAAAAAATAAAAATAAGGAGGACGAAACTATGTGTTTTAATTTCAATAGCTGTTCCGAGTTATTTACTGCTATCTGCAAATATTTTAACTTCGGTTGTTAATAAAAACCCCCGGCGAATTCGCCGGGGTTTTTTATCTGCAAATATATTTACAACCCTTTCACAGTTTTTTCAAATTTGCGTCATAACTTTTTCACATAACAACAGTATAGTAATAATTGTCAAAAGGAAATAACCTTTTTACATAGATTCTTTTTCATAACATAGCCGGTAAGATTCCCCTATCTTACCGGCTCCTCCTATTTATGGGGTATTACCACAGATCTGCCAGCTCGTAGATCAGTTTTTCGGTCTTCTCCCAGCCTAAGCACGGGTCGGTGATCGACTTGCCATAGCAGTAATCACTGACTTTTCTGGCTCCATCCTCGATATAACTCTCAATCATAAGTCCCTTGACAAGCTTTTTCACATCCGTAGATACCTTGCAGCTGTGCATGACATCCTTGCTGATACGGATCTGCTCAAGATACTGCTTCCCGGAGTTCGAGTGATTGGTATCGATGATCACCGCCGGGTGCGCCAACATATTATTCTGGGACTCATTTGCCTCCTCATAATGCTCTAACAGATTCTGTAAATCTTCATAATGATAATTCGGTATATTTCTGCCAAACTTGTCCACATAACCGCGTAAAATCGCGTGGGTATATGGATTGCCCTGCGTCTTGACCTCCCAGCCGCGGTATAAAAATGTATGACCGTAATGTGCCGCGATAATCGAATTCATCATTACCGCCAGATCACCGCCGGTAGGGTTCTTCATGCCGACAGGAATTCCGACGCCGCTGGCGGTCAGCCTGTGCTGCTGGTTCTCCACGGAACGTGCCCCGACTGCCACATAAGATAACAGATCCGACAGATATCTGTGATTCTCCGGATATAACATCTCGTCTGCGCAGGTAAATCCAGTCTCCTCCACCGCACGCTTATGCATCTGGCGGATAGCGATAATTCCCTTTAACATGTCACATTCCTTCTCCGGGTCAGGCTGATGTAACATTCCTTTGTACCCCAGACCGATGGTTCTCGGCTTGTTGGTATAGATGCGCGGAATGATAAAAATCTTGTCCTCCACCTTCTCCTGCACACGGCGCAGTCTTGAAATATAATCAATGACAGCATCCTCATTGTCCGCCGAACACGGACCGATCACAAGGATCAATCTGTCATCCTTTCCCTCGAAAATTGCGCGGATCTGATCGTCGCGCTCTGCCTTTGTCGCCACAATCTGGGCGCTTACGGGATACTCTTCCTTTAATTCCTGAGGAGTCGGCAGCTTCCGTAAAAATTCCATTTCCATCTCCATGCTATTCCTCTTGCCGTAACAGCCCATGACTCATAAGACTGCTTCGTTTTTTATTTCTTTTGCACTGCAACGCGTTGCAGTGTTGAGTCATTGAGTATGATACCGCGTTTTTTCGTATTCGTCAACCTTATTTTTCCCGCTCCATCAGTACCTGCTCTAAAAATTCTGCGGCGTCCCGCACGCAGTCCTCGCATTCCCGCAGGACTTTTCCTGTGCCGATTCCCTTTAACTCCTTGCATGTTACCGACTGGTTGCGCTCCTTAAAACAGTTTAAAATCTTTTTGGCATCTCCCATCGCAGCCGGTCGCCCCGCCTCCTTGTTCACAAGTCCTGCCACGACACAGGCTCCGGTAATCGCCCCGCAGGTTCCCTCCAATGTCCCGCCAATCCCGGTTCCCAATGCCTGCGTTACTGCCGCTATCGTCTCCTCATCCATTCCTGCCAGATCACAATAGGTGCATGCCACCGCCTGGGCACAATTATATCCGTTTCTCTTTTTTTCTACTGCTGCTTCTATTCTTGATTCCATCATTTTTCTCCTTCTTCCAATTGAAATTCCTCTAAAAACATCTGCACTTCCGCAGGCAGTTTTTCATCCCGCCACACCAGAAGTATCTCACTGGTCAGGTCAGGTCCCACGATACATCTGGCACAGGTTTTCTCCGAAAGCTGCCGCATAGTCGCCGGCAAGATCGCGGTTCCAAGCCCGTTCTCCGCCAGTGTCAGCGCTGTCCTTGCATCCTCACACTCATAGTAGATATCCCCCGGCAATCCTGCATCCTCAAATGCCGAGAGCACATATTTCCGATAACGACGGGATAAAATCAGCCGCTGTCTGGAGAGTTCGGTAAGGTCCAAGGCATCCGCCTCCCCCTCCATGCGCTCCCATGCAGTCATGGCAAGCAGCGGTTCCTTTGCCAGCGTTTTCGTGCAGCAACCGCTTAATGCAACCGGCGTGCGGAGTGTGGTGATATCCACCAGACGGTTCTCCAGCTGGCTTTTTAGCGTAAATGTGGTTCCGTCGTGAATATCAAAATGAATCTCCGGATGCCGCTCCATAAAACGCTTCAGCTGCCCCGCCATCATAAGTACGGTGGACGGTGTCATTCCCAGATGTATCGTCGCCGCCTGGCTGGTCTTTATGACCTCGCGCTTTGTGATATCTGCCATCGTGAGCAGGCTCCCGGACCGGGTGTACAGCACCCGCCCCGCCTCCGTGAGCGTGATCTTCTTGGTGCCGCGGCAAAAGAGCTGCACCTGCAGTTCCTCCTCAAGCATTTTCATCTGATAACTTAGCGGTGGCTGCGTCATATGCAGCACCCGGGCTGCGCTGCTGATGGTTCCCTCCTCCACGATCGTCCGGAAATCCTCTAGTTGTTTGATTTCCATAGGCATCCCCTCTAACTATATATTTTTTATCTGATATCTATACAAAAACAATATTTTTCATATATATAATTTCATGATACACTATTTTCTGAAAAAAGAAAGTAAGGAATTTGTAAAAATGAAACGTATTGATTTTGAAAACGGAACAATTACATCTAACATATTGCGGTCTGCCGGTCCCATGTTAGTCGCCCAGCTTTTAAGCCTTCTATATAATATAGTCGACCGGATTTATATTGCCCGTATTCCGAATGTCGGAACTGCTGCACTCGGCGCTGTTGGACTCTGTTTTCCCATCATCGTGATCATCACCGCCTTTGCCAACCTGTTCGGAACCGGCGGCGCCCCGATTTTTTCTATCGAGCGCGGAAAAGGTGACCGCCAGAGAGCCGGTATGATCTTAAATACCTCCTTTTTTCTGCTGTGCACCTGTTCCATCACCCTGATGGTCATCGGGTTCCTTTTTGCCAGACCGCTCTTAGTGCTGTTTGGTGCCTCCACGGATGCCTTAACCTACGCTTATCCTTATCTGATGATCTATCTGCTTGGCACATTTTCATCCATGATCGCCACGGGATTAAATCCGTTTATCACCGCACAGGGATATGCCACTGCCGGCATGATATCCGTCCTGATCGGAGCCATTGCCAACCTGATCTTAGACCCGGTATTCATCTTCGCCTTCGGGCTCGGCATCGAAGGTGCCGCCATTGCCACGGTCATCTCCCAGAGCATGTCTGCCGCATTTGTGCTGTTTTTCCTGCGCCGGAAATCCGAATACACCATTCGTTTCCTGAAAAAAAATGAAATCGCCTCCTGCGGGGAGTACGTAAAAAGCATTACAAGCCTGGGAACCGCCGGATTTATTATGCAGCTGACCAACAGCGTCGTCACTATCTGCTGCAACAATGTGCTCTCCGTCACCGGCGGCGATGTATATATTTCCGTCATGACCATTATCTCCAGCGTCCGGCAGATGGTCGAAACACCGATTTATGCGATCACCGAGGGTTCCTCCCCGATCATCAGTTACAACTACGGCGCAAGACGCCCGGGGCATGTAAAAAAGGCAGGTATTACCATGGCTGTTCTCGCCATGATCTATACATTTTTTATCTGGAGTATCATACTCCTTGCACCGGAATTTCTGATCCGCATTTTCAGTTCCGACACCAGCCTGATGGCAGATGCCATTCCTGCCATGAAGCTCTACTTCTCGACCTTTGGCTTTATGCTGCTGCAATATGTCGGTCAGAGCATGTTCCGCTCGCTGAATAAACGCGGGCACGCAATTTTCTTTTCGCTTCTTCGGAAAGTCATCATTGTTGTGCCGCTGACCTACCTGCTGCCTTACGCCTTTGGTCTTGGCACCGACGGTGTCTTTTTGGCAGAGCCCGTTTCAAACGTCATCGGCGGCAGCCTGTGCTTCTTTGTCATGCTTGCCACGGTACGTCCGGAATTAAAGGAAATGGAACAGTCACAATAACAACATGTATATAAAAATGGAGGGTTTTTATGAATCAGACAACAGTTTCTCAGGTGGATTTTGACCGCGAAATGCAGAACAAAATGAAAAAAGAACAGGCAGATAAGGTTCGCAATTTCAAGACTTTAAACCGGCTTGCCAAAAAGGGACAGATTCTTTTTACCGGAAGTTCCCTGATGGAGCAGTTCCCGATACAGGAGCTGGCTCTGCCGCTCGGGCTTTCCCAGCTCGTGTACAACCGCGGCATCGGCGGCACCACCACGGATGATTTTCTCCGCGAAATCGACACCGTTCTCTTAGACCTTATGCCATCTAAGGTATTCATCAACATCGGCACCAACGACATGACCGACCGCTTCTACGGCGACAAATGGATAGACCACCTGATGGAAAATTACGAGAAGATTTTGCAGATTGCAAAAGAAAAACTGCCGGACACCGATTTTTACCTGATGGCGTATTACCCGACCAACCAGCATCTGCCGGATGCCCCGGAATGGTCAAAAGGTATGCTTAAAGACCGTTCAAAAGAAAACATTGCCGCCTGCAACCAGCGCGTAGCCTCCCTTGCAGAAAAATACGGCTATCACTATATTGACTGCAACGACGGTCTCACCGACGAAAATGGCGAGCAGAGAGCCGAATTTTCCATTGACGGCGTACACATGTATGCCGAGGCATATGAGATTATCTTTGCCAATGTAAAAAAGTATCTGTAGATACTTTTTTACATCTCAGATAAAATCAAACAGACTCATCTGTCCGTCCCGCCAGGACTTCTGCTCCGCCTCTTTTATCACATCATCCGGTCTCACATTTCCGATCAGCATCGGGGAGTTCACATCGTGGCACCTCATATTCTCCACCACGGTCTGTCTGTCATAATTGGCATAACAGTACAGGCACCCGTGTCCGCAGGTATTGTACGCCCCAATGTCCGCACCAAGCAGACAGTTACATTCCGTCCGCGCCTGCTTTTTCTTCGGCACATGGAGTGTTGCACCGATGGCGTTCTCCAGCACGTTCTGTGACATGCAGCCGTCTGCATCCACATGCGCCCGCACGAGGCTGCTGTTCTCGCAGCACAGATGGATCTGCATCCCGCACTCCCCCGCAA
>CAVCFM010000127.1:0-2135 GCA_963601305.1 bacterium
ATTTTTGCCCGGTCTAAAATATCCCGGATCGCACTTTCTTCTGTAATTTCACGCTCTCTTCTTCTCATCGTAATCTCCCTTCCATATATAAAATACGGTATTTCCTATAGATACGGTACTTCCTCGTAAAATTGTTGTTAAAAAAGCTGCCACACCCGGTTCGGATATGACAGCCTTATTTTTATAACTGTTTGATGCGCTCTAATGCTGCAAGTGTATTCTCGTAGCTTCCGAATGCCGTCAGACGGAAATAGCCCTCGCCACTTGGACCGAAACCGGAACCCGGTGTTCCCACCACGTTGGCATTCTCCAACAGATAGTCAAAGAAATCCCAGGAAGACATATTCTCCGGTGTTTTTAACCAGATATACGGTGCATTGACTCCACCAAATACGGTATAGCCTGCATCATTTAAGCCCTCTTTGATAGTCTTGGCATTCTTCATATAGTAAGCGACCTGATCCTTTAACTGTGCCTTGCCGGCATCCGAGTATACAGCCTCGCCTGCACGCTGCACAATATAAGGTGCTCCGTTGAACTTCGTGCCGTGACGTCTTGCCCACATAGCGTTGAGCGATACATCCCCACACTTTAACTCCTTCGGAACAACGGTAAAGCCTAAGCGCACACCGGTAAATCCGGCGTTTTTGGAAAAGCTGCGCAGCTCGATGGCACAGGTTTTTGCACCTTCACATTCGTAAATGCTGTGTGCCACATCATCCTCAGAAATATACGCCTCATAAGCGGCATCGTAAATGATGACTGCACCGATCCGGTTTGCATAATCCACCCATTCCTGCAGCTGTGCTTTTGTGATCGTGGTTCCGGTCGGGTTGTTCGGCAGACACAGATAGATGATGTCCGGATTCTCCTTCGGGAACTCCGGCACAAAACCATTCTCCATGGTGCACGGCATATAGATGACATTGCTCCAGGTTCCGATTGCAGCGTCATAGGTGCCGGTTCGTCCTGCCATGACATTGGAGTCCACGTACACCGGATAAACCGGATCACACACCGCAATGCGGTTATCCTCTGCAAAAATTTCCTGAATATTACCGGAATCACTCTTTGCGCCATCCGACACAAAAATCTCATCGATACTAATGTCGCATCCTCTTGCCTGATAATCATTTTTTGCGATCGCGCTGCGCAAAAATTCATATCCAAGATCCGGTGCATATCCGTGGAATGTCTCTGCTTTCGACATCTCATCCACCGCTTTATGCATCGCGTCGATGATTGCCGGTGCGATCGGCTGTGTCACATCGCCGATTCCCAGACGGATAATCTTCTTGTCCGGGTTCGCCTCCTGGAACGCACTGACTTTTTTTGCAATAGTGCTAAACAGATAACTTCCGGGTAACTTCTGGTAATTCTCATTAATCTTATACATGGCTCTCTCCTCACTCCTTATTTTGAGTTAAGTATAACAAACCTGCCATGCACATGCAAGAATTTTTGTTTACCTGGAACCAAAATTTATTATGTTATGCAATAATTTTCTTTTTCTTGCAGATGAAAAGAACAACACCAACCGCCAGCACTGCTGCCGCACACACGCCTGCCAGTACACCGTTATGGCGCACAGTCACTGCTTCCGCAGCCACATCATCCACAACTACCACGTAATCGGAAGCGTGGGTAAATGTCAATTCTGCCGTTCCGTCCTCTGCGATAAGGCTCGCACAAACAAATTCAAGTTCACCGGTCTTTTCATTATAATAGTACAGATTTGCATATTTTCCTGCCTGCTCGCTTCCAATCGGCAATGTCATGACTGCGGTGCATCCAAACTCGCCCTCATACGCCAGATTCAATTCCAGACAGGTTTTTCCTGCCGCTAATTTTTCCACCAGATCGGACGGTATGTTTCCTCCATCCAGCGTCACAGTCAGATCCAGATCTCCCGCCAGCGCTGTCACTGTAGAACCATTAATGCTCCACTTGATTCCGTTATCCAGCGTGATCACCAGCGTCTGGTCGGTTCCCTGCAATGCATTCAAGAGTTCTGCCAGCTTTCCTTTGGCTTCCTGCCAGGTCATCTCTATCGTCTGAGCCGCTTCTTTTTTCTCCGAAGACGGAACCTCAGTCAAAAGCCCGGTCTCCTCGCGCAGAGTTTCCTCTTTTTCTTC
>CAVCFM010000128.1:0-7971 GCA_963601305.1 bacterium
TTATTCTTAGTTGCATTTTTCTTCTATATTGATGGCGTCTACACGATCATCGAGATGGCGACCTCCTACGGAAAAGATGTGGGGATCAGCGATACCAGTCTGCTTTTGGCACTTCTTTTAACACAGGTAGTCGCATTCCCGTGTGCGCTGTTGTTCGGACGGCTGGCGCAGAAGTTTGAGGCAAAAACGCTGATCACCGTGTGCATCGTGGCATATTTTTGCGTAGCAGTTTACGCGCTCTGGTTAGATACGGCATGGAAATTCTGGATGATGGCAACATTTGTGGGCGTGTTCCAGGGAGCCATCCAGGCGCTGTCCCGTTCCTATTATGCAAAGATCATTCCGAAGGAAAAATCCTCCGAGTACTTCGGCGTGTTTGATATTTTTGGAAAAGGAGCATCCTTCATGGGCACACTACTCATGGGTGTGTCGACGCAGATTTTCCATACTTCCAAAGCGGGAGTGGTAGTCATTGCGGCGATGTTTGTGATCGGATTTATCTTCTTCCAGATACCAAGCGGTTCCATCGAGGAGAAAGCGAGCGTTCAATTTGCCAAAGAAAGAGTCTAAAAAGAAAAAAAGACGAATAGACATAAAAGGAAACGAAACTGGAGCGAAAAAATTGGAAGCGGAGTACCTGTTGCGGGAGCAGATGGAAAATCCTATGGTACGCCTCGGTTATGCTTATGCGATCGATGTGATACAGGCGAAGCTGCGCCTGATCAATGCAGAGCTTTCGGAAAAAAGCCACAGGCAGATTGTCCGTGGCATGACATCGCGGATAAAGACGACGGACAGTATCATCAAAAAGCTGGTAAGAAAAGACCGTCAGGTGGATTTTGACACGGCGGTAGAGACACTCAACGATATTGCGGGAATCCGCGTGGTCTGTTATTTCTGTGACGATATTTATCTGATCTCAGAGGCGATAAAAAAGCAGCGAGATATCCGGATCATCAAGGAAAAAGATTATGTAAAAAATCCGAAGCGGAGCGGGTACCAGAGTGTTCATCTGATCGTGGGAGTCCCGGTCACTTACAACGACAAGACAAAAGAAATCCGCGTGGAGATCCAGGTGCGTTCCTTCGCCATGGATTACTGGGCAGAGTTAGACACACAGATGTGCTATAAGAAGAGCGCCGGGGAGATTGAAAATGTGGAGCGGGAGATCCGGGATTATTCCGACGTCATTGCAAAAGTCGATAACCAGATGTTAGAGCTTCGCAGGAGGATCGAGCGGATGTGATGGCTTTACCATCATTTTACAAAGCTTTTACACAATCTCCTATCTGTATTTTACATTTCTGCTTTAGAGTAAATGCTGTTGACAGAGAAATGTAAAGAATATGCGAAAAAGAAGAGATCCGCAGTAAAACAAATGGAGGTTTTAAGATGAAAAAGAAAATTATGTGTATGTTATTAACAGGTGTTATGGCAGCAAGCATGTTAGCAGGCTGCGGCGGAAGCAGCACAGATGACACAGCTGCTGATGCAACAACAACGGACGCAGCTACAACAGATGCAGCAGCAACTGATACGACAGCAGATGCGGCAACAACCGATGATGCGGCAGCAGATGCAGCAACCGGAGATTTCGATGCAACCAACCTGATCGATGTGTACTCCCGTGAGGATGGTTCCGGTACAAGAGGCGCATTCATTGAGCTGTTCGGTATCGAGGAAAAAGACGAGAGCGGCGAGAAAGTAGACAACACAACTGAGGAAGCAATCATCACCAACAGCACCGATGTTATGCTGACATCCATCGCAGGTGATACTTACGGAATCGGTTATGTATCCCTTGGTTCCTTAAACGATACGGTAAAAGCTGTAAAGGTTGACGGCGCAGAGGCAACCGTAGACAACATCAAGAGCGGTTCCTACAAGATCGCAAGACCGTTTAACATTGCAACAACCGGCGAGGTAAGCGACCTGGCACAGGATTTTATCAACTATATCTTAAGTGCAGACGGTCAGGCAGTCATCGAGGAGAACGGATATATTTCCGTCAGCGATGCAGCAGCATTTGAGTCAAACGGCGCAGAAGGAAAGATCGTAGTAGGTGGTTCCTCTTCCGTATCACCGGTTATGGAGAAATTGATCGAGGCTTACAAAGCAGTCAATACAGCAGCTGAGATCGAACTTCAGACCAGCGATTCTTCCACCGGTATGACAGGTGCAGCAGACGGAACCTTAGATATCGGTATGGCATCCCGCGAGTTAAAGGATACAGAGATTGAGTCCGGACTGACCGGTACAGAGATTGCAATGGACGGTATCGCAGTCATCGTAAATCAGGACAATACCACAGAGGATATCTCTTCCGACGCAGTAAAGGGAATCTTCACCGGTGAGCTGACAACCTGGGACGAGGCAGCAAACTAAGTGACAGCAGACAGATAACAACAGAAAAAGGCAGACCGGGCGGGCAATTCGCTCCGGTCTGTCTTTGTGGAGCATACACACAATTTTTTGATTTTCTCATAGATGGAGGCATTTATGGACAAGACAATGACAAACAAAGTCAAAGAAAAACTGATGGAAATCGTATTTCTTCTGACGGCGGTGGTTTCCATTGTGGCGGTGGCATTAATCTGTGTCTTTTTGTTCGGAAACGGTATTCCGGCAATGAAAAAAATCGGATTTGCAGAATTTTTGACCGGCACAAAGTGGAAACCGGGAAATAATAAATATGGAATCTTCCCGATGATCCTGGGAAGTATCTATGTCACAGGCGGAGCGTTGGTCATCGGGGTGCCGATCGGGGTGCTGATGGCGGTGTTTATGGCACGTTTCTGCCCGAGCAGGCTGTATAAGGTGTTAAAACCGGTGGTGGATCTTTTGGCAGGTATTCCATCCATCGTCTATGGATTTTTCGGACTGGGCGTGCTGGTGCCGCTTATCCGTGACAATTTTAAGGCGAGCAAGGGACAGAGTATCCTCTGCGCGGCGATTTTACTTGGAATCATGATACTTCCGACGATCATCGGAGCGGCAGAACCGACGATAAGAGCCGTGGAACAGAGCTATTACGAGGGCGCACTGGCACTGGGGGCAACCCACGAGCGCAGCGTGTTTACAGTCGTTGTACCGGCGGCAAAATCCGGTATCTTTGCGGCGGTGGTCTTAGGAGTCGGACGAGCTTTGGGTGAGACGATGGCAGTCATGATGGTCGTGGGCAACCAGCCACGTGTGCCGGACTCCATCTTACAGGGCGTGCGGACGATGACGACCAACATCGTACTTGAGATGGGTTACGCCACCGATCTGCACCGTGAGGCGCTAATCGCCACCGGTGTGGTACTGTTTGCATTTATCTTGATCATCAATCTGTGTTTTGCAATGTTAAAACGCAGGGGAAAGGAGTAGTGGCATATGAATAAGGACAAGATCAAATCCTATCTGAAGCATCCGGGCTCACTGCTTCTTCTGATATTAGTGCTTTTAGCGGCAGTGATCACGGTGGTTGTGCTGTTTTTCCTGGTGGGCTACATATTGATAAACGGTGTTCCAAATTTAAAACCGAGCCTGTTCGCATTGCACTATAATTCTGACAACGTCTCGATGCTGCCGGCGATCATCAACACCGTGGAGATGGTGGCAATCTCGCTGTTGCTCTCGGTGCCGTTTGGTGTGGGCGCAGCCATTTATCTGGTGGAATATGCCAGAAAGGGAAACAAGCTGGTGGAGATCGTGCGGTTGACCGCGGAGACACTGACCGGTATTCCTTCTATTATTTATGGACTCTTCGGTATGCTGTTTTTCGCAACGGCGCTGCACTGGGGCTATTCGATGATGGCTGGTGCGGCAACGCTGGCGATCATGGTATTGCCGACGATCATGCGGACCACGGAGGAGGCGCTTATAGCAGTGCCGGATTCCTACCGTGAGGGAAGCTTTGGGCTTGGCGCTGGAAAGCTCCGCACGATTTTTAAGATTGTACTTCCGGCAGCAGTGCCGGGCATTTTATCCGGAGTCATTCTCTCCATCGGACGAATTGTGGGTGAGACCGCGGCGCTGATCTACACGGCAGGTACCGTGGCAGGTGTGGCAGGACTGATGGATTCCGGCCGTACCCTTGCAATCCACATGTACGTGCTCTCCGGCGAGGGACTCCACAAGGACGAGGCAAATGCCACCGCGGTGGTATTGCTCATCATTGTACTGTTGATCAACGGATTGTCGTCACTGGTGGCAAAAAAATTAGAGGCGGCAAAAAAATAAGCAAAGCGTTGTAATATGGAGGAAAAAACATGGCAGAAAAATTTCATATAGAAAACCTGGATTTATATTATGGAGATTTCCAGGCGTTAAAAAATATCAATATGTCGATTCAGAAAAATGAGATCACCGCATTTATCGGTCCGTCCGGCTGCGGCAAATCAACTTTTTTAAAATGCTTAAACCGCATGAATGATCTGGTGGAAGGCTGCAAGATCAGTGGAAATGTGCTCTTAGACGGGGAGGACATCTACAACGGAATGGACGTCAATCTGCTGCGCAAGCGTGTGGGCATGGTATTTCAGAAACCAAACCCGTTCCCGATGAGCATTTACGACAACATCGCTTATGGTCCGAGAACCCATGGCATCCATTCCAAGGCAAAATTAGATGAGATTGTTGAAAAATCCCTGCGGGATGCGGCAATCTGGGACGAGGTAAAAGACCGTCTGAAAAAGAGCGCACTTGGCATGTCCGGTGGACAGCAGCAGAGACTCTGCATCGCAAGAGCGCTTGCGGTAAATCCGGAGGTCATTCTGATGGATGAGCCGACTTCCGCCTTAGACCCGATCTCCACATCAAAGATCGAAGATCTGGTTATCGAACTGAAGAAAAAATACACGATCGTCATGGTCACACACAATATGCAGCAGGCGGTCCGTGTCTCCGACAAGACGGTATTTTTCCTGTTAGGGGAAGTCATTGAGAGCGGCGAGACGGAAAAACTGTTCTCCGTGCCGCAGGATAAGCGCACAGAAGATTATATTACCGGACGTTTTGGTTGATGTTTGGAGGGAGGAAGTAAACTATGAGAAACAGATTTGACAGACAGCTTTTACAGCTGAACAATGAATTGATCCAGATGGGAAGCCTGATCGAGCAGGCGATTGAGATGGCGATTTCAGCGCTGGTAAAACAGGACGTGGAAAAGGCAAGACAGGCAATCGAATTTGACTCTGAGGTCGACCACCAGGAACGTGATATCGAGTCGCTCTGTATGAAACTGCTTCTGCAGCAGCAGCCGGTGGCGAAGGATCTGCGCCTAATCTCCGCAGCACTTAAGATGATCACCGATATGGAGCGTATCGGCGACCACGCCAGTGATATTTCAGAGATGACGATTTTAATGGCAGATTCCGCATACGAGCGCAGCGAGATTCATATGGACATCGTGACAGAGATGGCAAAAGAGACCACCAACATGGTCATCAAGAGCGTCGATGCTTTTGTCAACAAGGACTTAGAGCTGGCGCGCTGGGTTATCGGGCGCGACGATGTGGTGGATGACTATTTTGCACAGTTTAAGAACCAACTGATCCAGAAGATCAACGAGAATGTAAAAAATGGGGAGCAGGCGACAGATATGCTTATGGTGGCAAAATATTTTGAGCGTATCGGCGACCACGCGACCAATATTGCCGAGTGGGTCATCTATTCCATAACCGGAGAGCATGAAGATTAGAATTGTTATTTGATTTTACAAAGATTTTACATAAAACTGACAGGGAATTTACGGAATCGCCAAAATTTTTACTTACTGGTCTGATTATAATTGCAAAACAGGAAAAAATACGTTATAAATGAAATGTATGTGAAGTATTTGTGTGTTGTTTGGAATTGTTTTACAGTAAGGAGATTAGTAGTATGGATATCTTTGGAATTTTGACGATGATTGGCGGATTGGCGATGTTCCTGTACGGAATGAACGTTATGGGCGGAGGCCTTGAGAAGCTCTCGGGAGGTCGCCTGGAGCGCATTTTGGAGAACCTGACCTCCAATCCGATTAAGGCAGTGTTACTTGGTGCAGGAGTGACGGCGGTGATCCAGTCCTCCTCTGCCACCACGGTTATGGTAGTTGGTTTTGTGAATTCTGGAATTATGAAACTGTCCCAGGCGGTAGGCATTATCATGGGTGCGAATGTGGGAACCACGATCACATCCTGGCTCTTAAGTCTGACCGGTATTGAGAGTGGCAGTTTCTGGCTTCAGATGTTAAAGCCATCTTCTTTCTCACCGATCCTTGCAATGATAGGTATTATCCTTCTCATGTCAGGAAAAAGTGATAAGCGGAAGATCACAGGAGAGATTTTACTTGGATTTTCTGTGTTGATGTTCGGTATGCAGACCATGAGCGGTGCGGTGGAGCCGCTTGCTGATGTGCCTGAGTTTACGAATATTCTTACAATGTTTAAAAACCCACTGTTAGGCGTGCTGGTTGGTGCGGTGCTTACAGCGGTCATCCAGAGTTCTTCTGCGTCGGTGGGTATCGTGCAGGCGTTATCTGTGACAGGGGCATTTACTTACGGCTCGGTCATCCCTATCATTATGGGACAGAACATCGGTACCTGCGTGACCGCAATGATCTCAGCAGTAGGTGCGAATAAAGGTGCAAAGCGTACCGCTTTTGTACATCTGTATTTTAATCTGATCGGAACGGTATTGTTTTTAACACTGTTTTATACCGGCAATGCCATTTTTTCATTCTCATTTACCAATGAGACGGTAGGAGTGGCAGGAATTGCGCTGGTGCACAGTACATTTAACATTTTTACAACGATTGTATTACTTCCGTTTACCAAGGGTCTGGAGAAGCTGGCATATCTTACCATTCCACAGACCGAGGACGAGAAGCACACACAGAACGATGTATTCGGTATTTTAGACGACCGTTTCTTAACCTCCCCAGCATTTGCCATTGAGCAGTGCCGCTCCCTTGTGAGCCAGATGGCGGAGATGACAAGAGACAGCTTCTTAGAGGCGATGTCCGTTCTGACGGATTACTCGGAGGAAGTCGCAGAGGATGTCATCAAAAAAGAAAATATGGTGGATACCTACGACGATAAACTGAGCGCATATTTAACAAAGCTTGGAAGCGAGAACCTCTCCTATCAGGACAGCTTGAGAGTAACCTCGCTGATGCACTGTCTGACTGATTTTGAGCGTATTTCCGACCACGCCATCAATGTGGTGGAGAACGCACAGCAGATGAATAAGGGCGATCTGGAGTTCTCGAAGAAAGGTATGGAGGAAGTCACGGTTTACAGCAATGCGGTAAAAGACATCTTAGACCGGACAACCACTGCATTTGTGAATAACGATCAGGATCTTGCAAGAACCGTAGAGCCGTTGGAGGAAGTTATCGACGGAATCAATAAAGATGTGAAGAAGCATCACATGAAGCGTCTGCGCAAGGGAAAATGCACGATAGAGATGGGACTGGTGCTCTCCGACCTCGCGATGAATTACGAGCGTGTGGCAGACCACTGTTCCAACATTGCAGTCTATATGATGCAGTTGAAGGATACCCAGTTAGAGGAGCACAGCTTTACCGAGCAGCTTGACGAAGAAGAGAGCGCAGAATTTAACAAGTTATACAACGAATTTAGTGAGACCTATCAATTATAGTCGCCGGGACAGACATCCGGCGGGAAGCGACACCTGATGCAGCTGTGCGGCGAACCTGAAAGGAAGGACAGATATGGCGACAATTTATATCGTGGAAGATGATGTCAACATTCGCGAGATAGAACGCTATGCATTGAAAAACAGCGGCTATGAAGTGGAAGAGTTCGAGAATGGTTCGGATTTTTTTAAACGCTTAGAGCGGGCGGTGCCGTCGTTAGTGTTATTAGATATCATGCTCCCGGACGAGGACGGGCTGGATATCCTGACCAAGATCCGTGCCAACAAAGCCACAGCCGGAGTACCGGTCATGATGGTGACTGCCAAGACCAGTGAGCTGGACAAGGT
>CAVCFM010000129.1:0-2141 GCA_963601305.1 bacterium
GCGTTACCGGTGGGAATATGTATTGCTGCACAGGTGGTTCGTGACTCTGGATCTCCTGCTCGATATCCGAGACGTTTTCTGCAATCTCTTCGGTGCTCTGCTTTGCGTGATGCTTAGTCTTTGCAGCGGGCTCTTCCATATGCTGTGGTTCGTATGCCTGCTGTGGCTCTTTTTCATGCTGCGGTGTCTCTACATATTGCGGTTCCTCCATATACTGTGGGGTCTCCACGTGCTGCGGTTCCTCTGCCCTCTCGTAAGGTGCAGCCTCCATTGCAGCCAGCGCATCCTCCGAAAAAGCGGACGGTGCACAATCCGAGGTCAGCGTCACATGATGTTCCTCGCTGACTTCCGGCATATCTAAGAACTGGTCGATATTAATCTCACTGACCTCATCCGACTGTAACAGATCCTGCTTCTTATCCGGAAGGATCCGCGTGTCAAGGGCAACCCCTGCCACCTTGCGGTCCATGCGGCGAAGTTCCTGTTCCTCACGCAAAAGCTCGCGCTCCTCGCGGCGGGCTTCTCTTCGCTCTCTTCGCTCTCGTCCGCGCTCATTGCTCTGTTTGGCTGTCTCATAGACCTTTCTGCCGCCGCGCTGCATGCCACGCAATGCACTGCGCTCCGTGATCAGTACCAGCGAAATGATGAGTACGATCGCATCGATTACATAGGAACCTACCAGACCAAAATTCGGACAGATTGCCCATGTCAAAAATCCACCCACAAGACCTCCGCCTAATTTGTGTTCAAAGCTGTAATGAAAGGCTTCCAGTGGCGTGGAGACCGTGGCTCCACTTTTTAACAATTCGATAAACATACAAAGGAATGTAACAAAAAGAACCGCTGCAACAATCTTAACCACTGCAACGGTATTTCCTTTGTTAGAGACTGCGAAAAATGTTCCCGTCAAAAGTACGATTGGGAATACATAGGCGATCAATCCGAATAATCCGAAAAAGAACCGGCTTACGGCATTGCCCACGGTACCTCCAATTCCAAAATTACTGATAAATAACAGGATGGACACTGCCACTACCACCCAGAGAACCACCTCTCTGGTAAAATCTTCCTCCTGATTGTTTCTTGTGTTTTTCTTCTGCCTGGTGTTCGTCTTACGGCTGGTCTGCGTCCGTTTTTTGCCTGACGAACTCTTCTTACTAGCTGTTGCCAAAAATATTACCTCCAAAAACAGTGCATCTATGCCATGTAAAAGTATCCGGCAATGGATAATGCTCCCACAATAAAGCAATAGATTGCAAAACCTGTAAATTTCTTTTTGCGGACAATGACAAGCATTGTCTTAATACATATGTAACCGACCACTGCGGCTACCAGCATGCCGACCACATAGCATGCCACATCGGGCGCAGTCACCTGCAAGCCCTTCAGATCGGTCAACTCTAAGACAAGTGCGCCCAAAATCGCCGGTATCGACATGATAAACGAATATTTTACTGCAAAATTGCGCTGATAACCGCTCAGCAGACAAGCCGTGATCGTGGTGCCGGAGCGGGAAAGTCCAGGTAACGTGGCAATACCCTGCGCGATACCCACACCAAATGCATTGGTGTAGGTCACACTCTTCGGTAATTTGTCACCGTCCTTGATACGGTCTGCGACAATTAATAAAACTCCGGTAACGATCAGACAGATGCCCGGTACGATCAATATCTCCGATGCCATCTCCACGACATCCTTGCCCATAAAACCGATAATGCCGGTCGGGATGGTGGACACGATCACGAGCATCACGAATTTGCGGTAACTGTTGCAGACAATCCTGCGATAGCCCTGCGATTCTTTGTTGATCCGATTGCGGAAGAAGATTACTACATTCACTGCGGCATCCCGCACAATGCAGCATCCCTCCACGATCAGACGCCAGATATCCTTGTAGTAGACAACACAGATCGCGGCCAGTGTTCCGACGTGAAGTAACACATCGAACAGGATGCCCGTATCCGTCTCAACACCAAAAAGTATTTTAAAAAGCGCCAAATGTCCGGAACTGCTGACAGGCAAGAACTCTGTCAGTCCCTGGATCAACCCCATCAATATCGCCTGCAATAATGACATAGCTGCCTCCTTATTTCTTCTGTGATTTAAAACAATGTCCCACGCACCGAACGCAAGAACAATTG
>CAVCFM010000130.1:0-2294 GCA_963601305.1 bacterium
CGGATCGGCTTACCACAGGCAAGACCGCTGATGGTCTGGTTGACCACCGCCTGGAAAATGGAGGCGGAGAGGTCTTCTCTGGTGGCACCCTCGTTGATTAATGGCTGGATATCTGTCTTCGCAAATACGCCACATCGTGCAGCAATCGGATAGATCGCCTTGTAGTTTTTCGCATATTCATTGAGCCCGGTGGCATCGGTCTGGATCAGGGAAGCCATCTGGTCAATAAAAGAGCCGGTACCACCGGCGCAGATTCCGTTCATACGCTGCTCGACATTGCCGCCCTCAAAATAGATGATCTTGGCATCCTCGCCGCCTAACTCGATCGCCACATCGGTCTGTGGTGCATAGTGCTGTAAGGCAGTGGAGACAGAGATAACCTCCTGCACAAACGGGATACCGAGATGCTTTGCTAAAGTAAGACCGCCGGAACCGGTGATCATAGGTGCAATCTCACAGTCGCCGACTTTCGCGTAGGCTTTCTCTACCAGGTCGGAGAGAGTCTCTCTGATGTTTGCAAAATGCCGTTCATAATCGGAAAATAAAAGGTTGTCATTTTCGTCGAGAAGAGCAACCTTGACTGTCGTGGAACCGATATCAATTCCTAATTTATGTAGTGTGTTGTTCATGAGTAACCTCCGTTGTAATACTTTATCCGAATAAAAAAACAGATGTCTTTCTACTTATTATAATAGCTATCAGCAAACGCTAAACAAGGTACATTATACGACAGGATTTTACAAAACACAATGTGCAAATCGTCGGAAAAGTATAAACTTTTTGTGAAGAAAAATAGCCTTGATTGACAAAAAAAGAGAGGATGGCTATACTTTACTGTGTTATCGTTTTTTAGAAAAGAAAGGTAAGGATACAAACCGATGAACTGGTTAAATAAATTAGAACGCAAACTTGGACGCTATGCCATTCCGAATCTGATGTTATGGCTGATCGGAGCTTACGGCATAGGCTTTATCTTAGCACAGGTGGCACCTGGAATTTTTGCCTATCTGCTGCTCAGCCCGTATCATATTTTACACGGTCAGATATGGAGACTGGTCACATGGATCTTCATGCCGACAGACAGCAATCTGTTCTCCCTGGTGATCATGGCGATCTTCTATTATCAGCTGGGAACCACATTGGAGCGCAACTGGGGAACCTTCCGCTTTAATGTCTATATTTTCGGCGGTATGCTGTTCACCGTGCTGGGTGCATTTATTCTGTACGGTATCATGGCGATCACCACGGGCGGTGCTTCGCTGGAGCTTATTTCCTACAGCATCTCCACCGGATTCAGCACGAACTTCATCAACCTGTCCATCTTCCTGGCATTTGCACTGTCATACCCGGATATGCAGGTGCTTTTGATGTTTGTGATCCCGATCAAGATGAAATGGATGGCGGTCGTCTACGGCGTGCTGGTCGTGTTAGAGTTCTTCACCAGCGGCTGGGCAGGCAAAGTGTCCATCGTGATGTCATTGCTTAACTTTATTATTTTCTTCTTGTCCACACGCAACTTAAAGCGCTACACACCTCATGAGATCCACAGAAGACAGCAGTTTAAGGCACAGATGCGGCAGCCGAGACCGGGTTCCGGGATCACGAAGCACAAATGTGCAGTCTGCGGCAGGACAGAGCTTGACGACCCGAACTTAGAGTTCCGTTTCTGCTCAAAGTGTGAGGGCAACTACGAGTACTGCTCGGACCACCTCTTTACACATCAGCATATGAAGCGGATGTAAATCTTAGAAGTGAATATCTGTAAATAAAAGGAAATCCCAGTCAAAACTGTGCGAAGTACAGTTACGACTGGGATTTCCTTTTCCTGTGGAGCAAAAAGCCTGATACAAAGGGCTCTGGCGGGAACACAAAGTTTATCTGTTATAAAAATCCGTAAGGGAGTCCATGCGGGCGCTCATATTGGTAAAAAGTGCATCCACCAATGTGATGGCAGTCATGGATTCCACAACGACAACGGCGCGTGGAACGATGACCGGGTCGTGGCGTCCTTTGATGTTGATGTCGCGCTCACGTCCGTCGCGGTCGACGGTCTGCTGGGTGGAGGCGATGGATGGGGTCGGCTTGATGGTGGCGCGCAGGATGATGTCACTGCCGTCGCTCATGCCGCCTAAGATACCGCCGGCGTGGTTGGTGGCTTTTACGATGGCACCGTTCTCCCCGGCGCGGAACGCATCGTTGTTATTTTTACCGGTGGCTTTTGCGACGTCAAATCCGTCGCCGATCTCAAAGCCCTTGACTGCACCGATGGACATGACAGCCTTCGCTAAGTTGGC
>CAVCFM010000131.1:0-7489 GCA_963601305.1 bacterium
TTGTTTACTATGCCCTTTATTTTTAGGCTGTACTCTACTTATTTGTTTCAAACTTATTCCATTACAATAACACTATGATATCAAAGAGCCGCAGGGACGAAGGCGTCGCTGGGCAAAGAGGAGAGAATGAAAATGTACAACATACTGGTATGTGACGATGAAAAGGACATTGTCTCTGCGCTGAAAATATATCTGACCGCCGATGGCTATCAGGTGTATGAGGCATACAACGGCAGGGAGGCAGTCGAACTGTTAAAGGAAAAGGAAATACATCTGGTGTTGATGGACATCATGATGCCGGAGATGGACGGCATAGCTGCCATGGTAAAAATCCGTGAGAGCAGCAATGTCCCGGTGATCTTGCTGACGGCAAAGGGCGAGGATACCGACAAGGTGCTCGGTCTGACAGTCGGCGCGGACGATTATGTCACAAAACCGTTCAATCCGGTGGAATTACAGGCAAGGGTCAAATCCCAGCTTCGCCGCTACATGCTGCTTGGCGGCGGAAGTAAGCAGCAGGAAGAAGGACTCCTTTGCATCGGCGGGATTGAATTAAATGACCGCACCAAGGAGGTTACACTGGACGGGGAGCATGTGGCGCTCACCCCGACGGAATATGATATTTTAAAACTATTGATGGAGAATCCGGGAAAAGTGTTCTCCCCGAATGAAATATACCGGACGGTGTGGAACGACAATCCGTATGGCACCGAGAATACGGTGGCGGTACATATCCGCCATTTGCGGGAAAAAGTGGAATACAACCCGGCGGAACCCCGCTACTTAAAAGTGGTCTGGGGAAGAGGCTATAAAATAGAAGCCTAGGAGGGAATGACTTATGAAAAAAACAGGTAGCACCACGGCGAAGGTCGGTGCGTGGATCGGTCTGACAATCTGTGCATTTGTGTTCTGGTGCGGGCTTGGCGCGCTCGCTGTATTGGATGAGATGGATGCCTATACACTGAGCGAGTCGGAGTTGATGGATCAGTTGTATCATGATGCGATAGAACGGTATTCGCTGGAAGCGGTTGGATTGACATATCAGGGAAAAGATGCAGTTGCACGATTTTCAGATACATATTACCGCTTTGGAATTATAGAAGCGGATGATATTTCTGATGTGGATTTAAGAGATAAAAAAAGCTACGACGTGGAAAACTTCGGTGATGCACTGGACGATGATGCAGAGCTTAACGTGATATCTTATGGCAATATCAGCAGCCAGACCAACTTCTGGTATGCCGATCATCTGTTTGATGACTATGGATACGGGGACACGGTCTACGCGTATGGAGAATCGTATTATTACAGTTTTTCGGGAGTGGCAACAGAGACGACAACGGTTGCTGCCACCTCGGAAGGGGACGGGACAGCAGGTATCGCGGAGGAGAGTGGCGATACAAAAAAGAATGGTACTTCGAAGGGAAAAACTTACAAAGTAGTGTCAGTGATCCCGCAGAACGTGACAGACACCGGGCTGTTTTCGGATGATATGTTTGTGCAGGCGCACACACTGGTGGTGTGGGCATACCGGCTGCGGTATTCAGTTTTTCTGATCTTGCTTGCGGTATTTCTGATCGCAATCTGGCTGTTCGTATTTTTAATGAGCAGCGCGGGACACCGGAAAAATCAGGAAGGAATTGTGCTGACACTGGCAGATAAGATTTCAACGGATGTATTTGTGGTGGCAGTCATCGCGTTAGAATTTATGCTGTTTTTGGCGATGTATTCCATCATCTCGGTGCAGCCGCATCCATCGTGGCCGATCTTACTGGCAGCACTGGCAGCGGTGGCGTATCTGATGTGCTATCTGGCATTGTTTGCGTTGCTTAGCATTGCCGTGCGTGTAAAAACCGGAACCATCTGGAAAAACTCGTGGATCTACCGGATCGGGCGGAAACTCTGGCGCGGCTGCGGGGTACTGGCAGATCATATGTCTCTGCTGTGGAAAGCGCTGGTGCTCTTAGGCGTCTACGTTGTGGCAGAGTGGTTTATCATTGTGTCAACTTATGGATATATGGGCAGCGTGGTAATACTGCTGTTGCTTTTGAAAAATCTGGCGCTCTTAGCTGGCATCGTGTGGTGTGTGCAGCAGATGGATTATCTCCGCAAGGGCGGCGAGCGGCTTGCAGCAGGCGATCTGCAGTATCAGGTGGATACCAGCCGGCTTTATCTGGAATTCCGCGAGCATGGGGAGAATTTAAACCGCATCGGGGAAGGAATCGCGGCAGCCGTGGACGAGCGGATGAAGAGTGAGCGCTTTAAGACGGAGCTTATCACCAATGTATCCCACGATATCAAGACGCCGCTGACTTCGATCATCAATTATGTGGATCTGCTGGAGAAAGAAGAACTCTCCAATGAGACGGCGGAGGAGTATCTGGAGGTGTTAGAGCGCCAGTCAGGGCGGCTAAAAAAGTTGATTGAAGATTTAATAGAAGCATCAAAAGCGTCCAGCGGAAGCCTTCCGGTGCACATGGAAAAATTGGAGGCAGGCGTGTTCCTAGTGCAGACCGTGGGAGAGTTTGAGGAGAAAACAAAGGCCCAGGGACTCGAATTGATCATCCAGAAACCGGAGGAGCCAGTCTATGTTAAGGTCGATGGCAGACATCTGTGGAGAGTCATTGACAACCTGATGAATAATATCTGCAAATACGCACAGCCTGATACGAGAGTTTATATCGACATTGAGGCAGAGGCGCAGGCAGGGCAGGTGGAAATTGTTTTCCGCAACACTTCAAAATACCAGCTGCATGTAAACGGAGCAGAATTGATGGAGCGTTTTGTGCGGGGGGACAGCTCGCGCAACACGGAAGGAAACGGACTTGGGTTGTCGATTGCGCAGAGCCTGACAGAACTGATGGGCGGAACGTTCTCCATCCATGTGGACGGCGACCTCTTTAAAGTAATTTTAAGATTTGCTATTGCACAACCGGAATGAGTCTGCTAGTATGGAAATAGGATTATAGTACCGATTTTAAAAAGAGATGCAATGGGGAGGAAGTTGTGATGCAGAAAAAATATTGGGTTATGGGAATGGTATCAGCTATGTTTTGTGTGGGAGTTCTTGTGGGAGATCCGGCAAAAGCAGAGGCGGCGACACAGGCAGAGCGCAGTGCATATCAGGCAGTTTTTGATGCGGATTATTATCATGATGCATACCCGGATTTGGCAGCTGCATTTGGCAACAACAAGACAGCGCTCTTTGAGCATTTTGTAAATTATGGCGTGCAGGAGGGAAGAAGCGCCTCGGCAGAGTTCAATCCACAGGTATATCGGGCAGAATATGCGGATCTGCAGCAGGCATTTGGCAACGATATGGCAGCTTACTGCCGTCATTATGTGTCATATGGCAAGGCTGAGGGCAGAGATGGCGGCGGAACCGGAAGTGTTGCGGGAACATCCACCGAGACAACTTCGTCCGAAGCATCCACTTCCGAACAGGGAACCGTGATCGGAAGCTGCACCACAGAATATGAGACAAATGTTCCACGGGCAGTTAACGTAGAACTGGCAGCAGCGCGTATCAATGGCACGGTTGTGCAGCCGGGCGCGAGCTTTTCTTTCAGCAAAACAATCTTACCGAGAACCACAGCCAACGGCTATCAGGTAGCGCCGATCTATATCAGCGGAACAGTCGGAACCGGCGTGGGCGGCGGTGTATGCCAGGTATCATCCACGCTCTATGCGGCAATGAGATATGCGAACCTCCCGGCGACGGAGCGCTACGCACATTCCCTGCCGGTGACATATCTGCCGGAGGGCTACGACGCAGCAATCGCAGGAACCTCAAAAGACCTTAAGTTTACGAATACATTTTCACAGCCGTTGCTGATCCAGGCATCTGCAGCAGACGGAGTAGTGACCGTCACATTGATATTGCAGTAGAATTATGCGTGGCATCCGGCGGGCACGGTTATGCAGCCGGTGTGCCTATAATAAAAACAGATGGTTTGTAGATGAAGTTACAAATCATCAAATGCGAGAGGACCGGCGAGTACGATCCTTGCGACGTAAAGTTTTCGCATATCGTCGGCCTCGACGCACCATTTGACCAGGGAAATCTGACCGTTTTCGATTTCGATGCAGGTGATGCAGCGCGGGTGAACACAGCTTCCGGTGTTAAAATAGCGGGTATTTTTGTCGCCGAGCATTGGGCGGTGCGTGTGTCCGGTCACGAGGTAACAGCCCCTGCGGACTGCCCATCTGGACAGCCGGCGCTCACTTTTATGGCGGCGGGAATAGTTTTTAGCTGCGCTGGTGGGGTCAAGAACGCCCATCTGCTCTAACGGTTTCCAAAGATAGCGCACAAGGAAACGGGAGAGGCGCCAGAGCGTAGAGTTTAAAAGGTCAGCCTGGTGTCCGTGGGTTAAATACAGTTCCAGACAGCATGGTTTTGTGGTGCAGTCTGCGAGGCTTTCTGCCGGCGGACATAGTTTTAGCACCAGCCCCTCGCGGTGGGGAACGCGCCGGCAATTTTTCAGCACGTGGTCGTGATTTCCGTAGAGCATATGAAGGCGGTGCTCTTGTTCAAAGAGGGAGAGCTGCCAGAACACGTTGCTGTGAATCTCTGAAATTGCAGCAAAGCTGCGGTTTTCCCACAATTCATCGCCGTCGCCCAGCTCAATATAAGTAAACCCGTTGGTGTAGTAATAGCGCAGCGCGGCAAAATAGATGTGTTGATTTTTCAGAAAGTTATCGTTGTTGTTGCCGACGCCCCGGTGGCAGTCGCTGAAGAGCACAATCTTCGAATTGATGTCAAATGGCAGCACCGGCGCATTTTTAAAAGTGCGGTCTAATCTTTTTTCACAGCCCATGGTCGTGGCAATCTCCTTTCATTTATCAGATACGATGCATATGTCTGCATCTGCGGCAGCTCTTTTTACAGCATTTCCGGCGTTTTTTATCGCGGAAGATACGGCGGAACATTCGCGGCAGATTGTAGTAGAGGAACAGAACCCGGTCCAGACTTGTGGAAAAAGGTCTGGTAGCCCACAAAAACAGGCGGCACAGGATGCGGTTTTTCCACTGCGCGAAGCGCATATAGGCGCGTCTGTACCACGGCAGTTCACAGGAGGAACACTCGCGGAACACAAGGCGCACCTGCAGATCACAGACTTCATAGCAAACCGTGCTCTGTGTGGCTAAGGCGTCGGTAAAAGCCGTGCGCATTTCTGCGGTTGGAAATGTGATGCAGACTTCCGTGGCAAGGTCCTTTGGTTCGCTGTAAGTTCCGGTTTGGAAAATGGTCAGCCACCAGTGGCGCTTACATTCCGCGGAGAGCGGTGTCCCGCGGTAAAAAAGGCGCAGTGACAGGGGCAGCATCTCCTCGTCGGTGACACTGTGAAACAGAGTTGTCTTGCGTTGGAGTGATGCCACCAGAGAGTCAGCCTTGTAGATGCCGACCTCGCAGCCACAGTTGATCGCATACTGACCTTTCCAGAATTCAATCAGCCAGGTGTGCCCGTGATAATCGAAATAGATGGGAAGGCAGTCGAAGACCATGTGAAAATGCGGTGCGTAGCGGTCGTAAAGTGCGGTGTAGCCAAACGCGCGCTGCGGTGCATCCACCCGGGTCGAAAACGTGTCCGAGCAGCGGTTATAGCAATAGCCAAACGGCTCGATGAGCGAGGATAATGTGGAGCATTTTTCTTCGCAGCACATATTGCGGATGCGTATACAAATTTTTTTTCGGCGGAACCGGAAAAAAAGAATAAAGATCAGGGTGAGGATGAGTAGACATCCAAGAAACAGATACATAAAATCTCCTTAAGCGTTTTGTATATTTTATGCCGGAAAAATGGGCGGGCAACTGTTTTGGGTACTTTTCCGCAGGGATTTAGATATGATATAATGAGCGCGAAGGCAAAAGTGAGCATGGTTAAAAGGAGGCATCAATGCCAGATATCATAGAGGTTACAGATTTCGGGGCACCGGAATTAGACATATATGCGCGTTACACAGAGGCGCAATTATTACATTTTTACGAGCCTAACGGCGGCATTTTTATAGCAGAAAGCCCAAAAGTAATTGAGCGGGCGCTGGATGCGGGATATGAGCCGATATCTTTTCTGATGGAGAAAAAGGACGTGGACACACAGGCAAAGGAAATTCTTGCGCGCTGTGCGGATGTCCCGGTCTATGTGGCGGAACTTCCGGTACTGACGAAACTTACCGGATTTGCACTGACGAGAGGGATGCTTTGTGCGATGCACCGCAAACCGCTTGCGCCGGTGGAGGAGGTGTGCGCGGGCGCACGCCGGATTGCCGTGTTAGAAGAGGTGGAAAATCCGACGAACATCGGGGCGATTTTCCGGTCAGCGGCGGCGTTGCACATGGATGCGGTGCTGTTGACGCCGGGGTGCAGCAATCCGTTATACCGCAGGGCTGCCCGCGTGAGCATGGGGACCGTGTTCCAGATACCGTGGACAAGTTTTCCGGATGGCACGTGGCATAAGAAAGGGATGGACACCCTGCGGCAGATGGGATTTCGGACTGCGGCGATGGCACTTCGGGATGACTCGGTGGGGATTGACGATGCGGCGCTGCTGGCGGAGGAGAAGCTTGCCATCATTCTGGGAACAGAGGGAGACGGACTCTCGTCTGATACCATTGCGGACTGTGACTATACCGTAAAAATTCCGATGGCACACGGCGTGGATTCGCTGAATGTCGCGGCGGCAAGCGCGGTGGCATTCTGGCAGTTGGGTGCAAGAAACCGGTAAATAATATAAGAAATAAAACGTGTAGCGGGAGGAGATGGTACGATGTCGACAGTGACAAAGTGGGCGCTGGAGGAGTCATTGAAAAAAATGATGCTCCAGAAGCCATTTGATAAGATAACGATCGCGGATCTGACCAATGACTGCGGGATCAGCCGGATGACTTTTTACAATCACTTCAAGGATATTTATGATCTGGTGGAGTGGAGCTGTGAGGAGGATGGACGGCAGGCGCTGAAGGAGAATAAAACCTACGACACCTGGCAGGAAGGGCTGCTTATGATATTTGAGGCGGTAATCGCGAATAAGCCGTTTATTTTAAGCGTCTATCGTTCCGTCAGCAGGGATCAGATAGAAAATTATCTGTTTCGCCTCACCTGTGATCTGATCGAGAATGTAGTCGAGGAGAAATCAGTTGGGAAACAGGTCTCGGAGGAGGATAAGCGTTTTATTGCCGAATTTTACAAGTACAGCTTTGTGGGGATCATGTTAGACTGGATCAAGCAGGGCATGAAAGAGGAGCCACAGGTTCTTGTGGATAAGATCAACACGACGATGCAGGGGAATATTGCCAATTCCGTCCGCAATTTTGAAGCACACAATCAAAGAAAGTAATATACAAAGTCACCGGAATGAATAAAATTTTGACATTCCGGTGATTTTGTAAATTGAAGAGATTTTGCAGATGGAATATATTGAGGTCAGCAGGAAAAAATAGTTTTTAGGGCATCCCTAGAAAGGAAGGATTTTTATGGCTAACAAAAATA
>CAVCFM010000132.1:0-9141 GCA_963601305.1 bacterium
AGTAATTTTGGCATGTGCAATGACAATGGGGTTAGTCGTTGGCTGTGGAGACAGCAGCGCTTCGGGCGGGGCAGATGTGTCAAGCCCGGAAACTGAGGGCGGCAGTGCGGAAACAGCGTCGGATTCTGATGGGGATGTCACAACGTTATCGGTTGTATGGTTCTCAGATGGAACTGAGAATGAATCGTTTATGAAGCTGGCTGCAGAATATGAGGAGCTTCATCCGGACATTAAGATTGAATTGATCGAAACTCCGTATGCGGACCTTGACAACAAGCTGAAAAACATGATCAACGGTGGCGAAGCTCCGGCAATTGCCCGCATGACGAACATTGGAACATTTAAGAACCAGCTTCTTGATCTGGGAGAGTATGTATCCGATAAAGATGCATTTATTGCAAATTTTGGTTCCGGTTTAAAATTTGTTTATGATGACAAGATTCTCGGTGCACCGATGGATATTACTGCCAACGGAGTGATTTATAATAAGACTGCTTTTGACCAGGCAGGGGTGGAAGTCCCGCAGTCCGAAGATGATATCTGGACCTGGGAGGAGTTTGAGGAAGCGCTGCAGAAAGTAGTTGCAAACAGCGATTGTACATATGGTCTGGTGTATGACAATTCTGTACAGAGATTCTCCACCTTACTTTATCAGGCAGGTGGAAGCATGCTCACAAGTGACCTTTCTGCATCCAATATTAACACACCAGAGGCTGCAAGGGCTGTCAATTATCTGAAAGAGCTTCATGATAATGGAATTATCCCGACCTCTGTATGGCTTGGATCAGAGACACCGGCAAGTCTGTTCCGTACCGGACAGATTGCAACGCACATCGGTGGAAGCTGGCAGATTGCAAACTATTATTCGGAAATCACAGACTTTGAATGGGGAGTAACGTATCTGCCAAAGGATGCAACGCGTGCTACCGTACCTGGCGGCAAATGGCTGTGCGCATTTGAGGGAAGCGGTGTGGAGCAGGAAGCAGCAGACTTTATTGAGTGGATTTCGCAGCCGGAGCAGAATGCACAGTACTGTGTTGAGAACTATTATCTGTCACAGGTTGTAGGCAATGAAAGCCTTGATTATGAGAAAGGAGCCGAATTTTTCGAAATCTTCTCACAGGAATTAGCTGCAACTGGCACACAGCCTGGCGCAGAGTGGGGATATCAGGAATTTACCGGAGCAACCGGAACAGATTTCAAAGAGGGATTGATGAATGTTCTGGCGGGAAATACTTCCACAGAGCAATTCCTTGAAGATATGGATGCGCTGTTCACAGAAACACTAGCTGAATTGCAATAAAGAGGAAAATATGCAGTTTATGGAAAATACTCCATAAACTGCATGTTTTTGCACACTTTTGCATATTTTTGCAAAAAAGTCTTTTGTAATTCCTTCAATTATATTATAATAGATGCAGTTTCAGAGGGGGAGACTGCTTTTTTTGGGGGAATGATTATGGACGGACAAGCGTTAGAGGAAAAGGTTCTCTACAAAGTGATGAGTAATATACCGCTTGGGCTTGTAGTTTGCAAAGAGGGGCTTCGCAGAAAAACTTTTTTTGTCAATCGGGCAGCTTGTGACATGATGGGATGCAGGAAGGAAGAATTTATCCATCGTCTGGAAAAGGGCTGGGATGAGTTTATGAATGTGAACATGAGAAAGGTGATCCACGATAACAGCGAGAGCATCCGCGATGGCAAGCCTTTTGAAGTGCTGACGAAGATCCCGGGGAAGGATGGCGCCGACAAGTGGATCATGAACCGGGTTGTCGTGCAGTTGGACGAGGGGGGACTCTGTTACATCAGCATGATGGATGTCACCGCGAGCATGGTACAGCGCAAATCCTGGGAGGAAGAGAGCCGGAATCTGCGGGAACTGGCGAAGAGAGACTCCTTTACGAAGCTTCTGAACCGCGGGACCATGGAGCATCTGATCGAGAAGACCCTTCAAAAAGAAAATGGAAGTCAGGAGTATGCGTATATTTCGTTGGATGTGGACAATTTCAAGCGGATCAATGACGTGTACGGTCATGGGGTTGGCGATATGCTTTTGCTGGAACTGGCAGGGCTTTTGCAGGAGACATTCGGCAGCCGGAATAATTACATCGGCCGCATGGGCGGCGATGAGTTTGCGGTTTTTGTAAAAAATTACAGAGACCGGGAAGAGGTTTATGAAAAAGCGTATCACATTCTGGATGCGATCCATCAGAAACGCGACTGCATCGGGCTGAGGGAGGCTCCATCTGTAAGCATCGGCATTGCTTTTGCTCCGGAGGCAGGGAATGAATTTCAGGATTTGTATGAGCGTGCCGATAAGGCATTGTATCATGTTAAGAATGACAACAAGGATGGGCTTGCCGTTTCTCAGACGATATAAGGGAACGTCATCTAGCAATTTTTTACTATTGCAAACACCTTAAAAATATAGTATTATCATCGTGTTATATGACTGACGGAATCAGTGGAAGAACCACGTGGAGTATAACGAATAAGATGCCGACCGTCTGGGCAGAATACCTGGGCTGTCGGTTGTGTTTTTTTTCAAGAACAATCTGTAATAAGTAAGTTACAACTAACACATCAAGAGAAACCCGAAGCCGCATCTGGAGCGGGCATATCCCATTTACTACAGTAAAAACAACCAATAAAGCCGGTAAGAAAATCCATATTGACACAATCGTTTGCGCTATGTTATATTCATGAAAGTTAGACGAGACTAACTAATATGAGATTTTCAAGAAACCATAATAAATTGCACTGCAAGGACAGTGCGTGTATAGTCAGGAGGAAAATGACATGCAGAATGAATGGAGAAGTTTTAAAGGCGGAGCATGGGAGAGAGAGATCAATGTGAGAGATTTCATCCAGAAGAATTATACTCCGTACAATGGGGACAGCTCTTTTTTAGAGGGACCGACACAGGATACCACAGATCTGTGGGATCAGGTATTAGAGCTTTCCAAGCAGGAGAGAGAGGTCGGCGGTGTGCTGGATATGGATACGAAGATTATTTCCACCATCACATCCCATGGACCGGGGTACTTAGATAAAGACAAAGAGAAAATCGTCGGATTTCAGACTGACAAGCCGTTTAAGCGTGCCTTACAGCCATATGGCGGAATCCGTATCGCCGTAAGCGCGTGCGAGGACAATGGATACCATGTAGACCCGGAGGTTGTGGAGGAATTCACCACACACAGAAAGACCCACAATGCAGGTGTGTTTGACGCTTATACACCGGAGATGAGAGCGTGCCGTTCCGCACACATCATCACCGGACTTCCGGATGGATACGGACGCGGACGAATCATCGGCGATTACAGAAGACCGGCACTTTACGGTGTGGACCGCCTGATTGCCGACAAGCAGGAGCAGTTAGACTCCACCCGCGTGATCATGTATTCTGATGTGATCCGTGAGCGCGAGGAGTTATCCGAGCAGATCCGTGCATTAAAGCAGTTAAAAGAGCTTGCAAATATTTACGGCTGCGATATCAGCAAGCCGGCAGGCAACGTGTTGGAGGCTACCCAGGCATTGTATTTTGCATACTTAGCAGCTGTAAAAGAGCAGAATGGTGCCGCAATGAGCCTTGGACGTACCTCTACCTTCTTAGACATCTATGCAGAACGCGACTTAAAGGAAGGCATCTTTACCGAGAAGGAGATCCAGGAAATCGTAGACCAGTTCGTCATGAAGCTGCGCCTTGTAAAATTTGCCCGCACACCGGATTACAACAACATTTTTGCAGGAGACCCGACCTGGGTAACCGAGTCCATCGGTGGTATCGGCGTGGACGGCAGACATATGGTAACCAAGATGTCTTACCGTTACCTGAATACATTGAACAACATCGGAGCAGCGCCGGAGCCGAACATGACGGTTCTCTGGTCCGTAAATCTGCCGGAGAATTTCAAGAAGTTCTGTGCACAGACATCCATCAAGCACTCTGCGATCCAGTATGAGAATGACGATATCATGCGTGTGGTTCACGGGGATGACTACGGTATTGCGTGCTGCGTATCTTCCATGAGGATTGGAAAAGAGATGCAGTTCTTCGGTGCGAGAGCGAACCTTGCAAAGTGCCTGCTCTACGCAATCAACGGCGGTGTGGATGAGATGAGCGGCAAGCAGGTAGGACCGAAATACCGTCCGATCACATCCGAGTATTTAGATTACGATGAGGTGTGGGACAAATACAAGGACATGATGAAGTGGCTGGCAGGTGTGTATGTCAACGCCCTGAATATCATTCACTATATGCATGACAAATACTGCTACGAGAAGATCCAAATGGCGCTTCACGACAAGAAGGTCACCCGCTGGTTCGCAACCGGTATTGCAGGATTTTCCGTAGTGGCAGACTCCCTGTCCGCGATCAAGTATGCAAAAGTAAAACCGATCCGCGATGAGAACGGAATTGCAGTCGATTTTGAGATTGAGGGAGACTTCCCGAAATACGGAAACGATGACGACCGTGTAGATGAGATCGCAAGAGAGGTACTGCACACATTTATCGGATATGTCAGAGGTAATCATACCTACCGTGGCGGTATCCCTACCACATCGGTACTCACGATTACATCGAACGTATCTTACGGTAAAAACACCGGCTCCACTCCGGACGGAAGAAAGAGAGGTGTGGCATTCGCACCGGGTGCAAACCCAATGCACGGACGTGACACCAATGGAGCGATCGCATCGCTGGCATCGGTTGCCAAGATCCCGTTTATGGATTCCCAGGACGGTATCTCCAACACCTTTACCATCGTGCCGGATGCACTTGGCAAAGAAGCCGATGGTGCAGAGAATAACCTGATCGCGATGTTAGACGGTTATGTGGAGAAAGGCGGACATCACCTGAACGTCAACGTATTAAATAAGGATACACTGTTAGATGCACAGAAGCATCCGGAGTTATATCCGCAGCTGACTATCCGTGTATCCGGATACGCAGTCAACTTTATCAAGCTGACCAAAGAGCAGCAGGATGAGGTAATCGCACGTACCTTCCACGAGCGCATGTAGTGTGGAACTACAGGGTAAAAACTGGATAGATGCGATGCGGATGCATAGAAGCGTGACGATAAGCGCATCCTAAGAGAAAAGCCATTGAAGGAGGCACGTATGGGGAAGATTCATTCGATAGAAACATTTGGTACAGTAGATGGACCGGGAGTCCGGTTTGTCGTGTTTTTTCAGGGATGCCCCATGCGCTGCCTCTATTGTCATAATCCGGACACCTGGCAGTTAAAGGACGGTCAGGAGATGGGCGCAGACGAGATCATAGAGCGGATCGAGCGGAACCGTTCCTTTTACCGGACCGGCGGGCTGACTGCCACCGGTGGGGAGCCGATGTTCCAGATAGAGTTTTTGACGGAGCTTTTTGAAAAGGCAAAGGAGCATGGGATCCACACCTGTCTGGATACTTCGGGTATCATGTTTCCGGCGAAGGCGCTGGAGGCGGATGCCACAGATGAGGCAAAACAGGCTATGCAGAAGGTGGAGCGCCTGCTCGCAGTAACCGATCTGGTAATGCTTGACATCAAGCACAGTGACAGGGAGGGGCACCGGAAGCTGACCGGACAGGACAATCAGAATATTCTTGCATTTGCGAGGTATCTCGACTCCATCGGAAAGCCCGTATGGATCCGCCATGTGGTGGTACCCGGCATCACGTTTGAGCGTGAGGAACTGGAGAATCTCGGAAAATTCCTCAAGACGTTATCCAATGTGGAAAAGCTGGAAGTGCTGCCCTATCACGCCCTGGGAAAAGTAAAGTACGACAATCTCGGGATGGAATATCCGCTGGCAGAGACGCCGCAGCTGACAAAAGCGGAGGCGAAGGAAGCCGAGGAGATCATAAGGCGGGCAATGGACTCATAAACTGCCAGGCACACAATATAAGAAAAGCTGTTACACAGACCAGAAAACTGGCAGTGAACAGCTTTTTTTATAACTTTACACGAAAAATGTACTGCATATTATACATATTCTATGAATTATTATGCTTGCAAGTTTGTGTATTTATGGTAAGATTGTACCACAGACCAATATGCAGGGAGGAAATGAGCATATGAAACAAAAGAAATTTGGAGTAAAGGCAAAGCTGTTAAGCTTTATTTTACCGGTGGTAGCGCTTGCGTTTGTGGTACTGATTGTCATTGCGTATACGACAGCAAGGTCATCTATTGCGGAGAAGACGACAGAATTGCTGGACGCAGAAGGACGTGCGAGTGTCAACCAGATTGAATCATGGGCGAATGGTAATATCGCAGTGCTGGATACGGCAATCGATACGATAGAATCTCAAAAGATGGATGAAAAGGGAATTTTATCTTATGAGGAGCAGTTTCTGGGGACATATGAGGATTTCCCGAATGGAATTTACATAGCAGACGAGGACGGAAAATTATATGATGCGTCAGGCTGGGCGCCGGACAATGATCTGCGTGAGACAACCTGGTATCAGGAGGGTGTGGATCACGAGACATTTGCATTTGGTGAGCCGTATATTGACTCTCTTACCAATGAATATATTGTGACTGCAAGCCGTAAGATGACGAAACTGAACGGCAAAGCAGGTGTCGCGGCAGCAGACGTGAGCCTTTCCATTCTATCTGAGGTTGTTTCCCAGATGGAAGTAGTTGGAAATGGTGATGCATTCATTATTGATGGGCAGACAGGGACTATTCTGGCACATAAGAATACCGAATTGATGGGAAAAATGGCATCCGAATGTGAGGATAGTTTTTATAATAGTATTTATGAAGATATTGCAGCCGGGGATATGTCAAAGACAACATATGCGTCCTCGACAGGCAGTTATATGGTAAATATCCGGAATATTTCAGGCACCAACTGGTATCTTGTGTCCCGTGGACTGGAGAAAAAAATTTACAGTGATGTCTCTAATCTGCGTCTGGTATTGGCTGGAATGGGACTGGTGGTACTTGTGGTACTCAGTGCGCTTGTGCTGATTTTGATTGGCAGGATCACAAGACCAATCCAGAAACTGACAGATACAATCGTAGCAGTCACAGATGGTGATTTTACAACAGATATCCAGGTGGCAGGTAATGACGAGGTCACAGTTATGGCAAGTAATATGCAGGAGTTCCAGATTGCCATGCGAAGAATATTAGGCTCTATTTCTAAGATTTCTAACCAGATTGATGACCAGGCGAAGGCCAGCAACCAGGTATCCAGTGACCTGCACGAGTCTGCAAACGGACAGGCGGAGGCAATGGGACAGATGCTGGAAAACCTGGAAGAACTGGTAAATTCCATCGGTGTCATTGCTGAGAATGCTACAACATTAGCACAGGTTGTGGCGGAGACAAATGAAGAGGGTGGACAGGCGCTTGAAAATATTGGAACGACGATCAGTGCAGCGGCAGATGGCAAGGAGAGTATGACATCTGTGACATCCAGCATGAATGAAGTAAAGGTAAGTATGGCGGATCTGGAAAAATCCATCGGTGATGTCGGAACAGCGGCTGTTAAGATTGATGAGATTACCACGACCATCAGCAGTATTGCAGAGGAGACAAACCTGCTTGCACTCAATGCGAGCATTGAGGCTGCAAGGGCCGGTGAGGCAGGAAAAGGATTTGCAGTTGTAGCAATGGAGATCAAAAACCTTGCAGAAACGTCGTCTAAGGCAGCGTCTGAGATATCAGAACTGATTGGTTCGGTAACGTCCCTGATCGGTGATACAGTCAAACGCAGCGAGCAGAGCATGGATTATATCAATGAAAGCGCGGAGGCTGTATTCTCAGCAGCAGACCAGTTCAACAATATCTATGAGAGTATCGAAAAGACGAATGATATTGTCAAGGATATGATTGGGAAAATCCATGATGTTAATGATGTGGCAACAAGTATGGCAGCGATTACGGAAGAACAGTCCGCTTCTGCGGAGGAAATCGAGGCGACTGCTGTAAATATCCAGCAGTTAGCAGATACTGTATCTGAGAACAGTGCGGATGTGCAGCGCGATTCCAAGGAATTAGCTTCCGCAGCAGATGTTCTGAAAGAACATATTTCAAAGTTTGTAATTTAGGGAAAATGTGCTATAATGGGAAAAAGAAAGTCTGAGAAAGGAGCACTATTTTATGAAAGTCAAGAACATTACAGATGTTGACGGATTTTTCAAAGTAATTGATTCCTGCGAGGGAAAAGTAGAATTGATTACAGGTGAGGGAGATCGGTTGAACCTGAAATCAAAGCTTTGCCAGTATGTGTCACTCAGCAGCATTTTAAAGACTGACGTAGAGATTCCGGAGTTAGAGATTGTGGCATATGAGCCGCAGGACACAGAAAAGATCATTAAGTTTTTGATGAGAGGTTAAACAGACGGGCTGTCGCACAAAAGTGGCAGCCCGCTTTTTGCCTTTCCTGAGAATAAAATCATGTGGGTTATCACATGATACAATAGATAGAGATAGTGGAGAGTTAAAATGCAGACAAATGCAATACAGTTTGATGAGATAACATTAGATGACAAAAAATGGATGGATGAGAAGCTTTCCCAGGATAACCGTAATGCCTGTGAATATACATTTGCCAACAATTTTATGTGGCGGAAAAGCTATGCGGTGGAGGTGGCGGAAGTATCCGGCTGTCTGGTAATCCGTTTCAGGGAGGGTGGCGTCTGCAAGTATGCCTATCCGGTGGGAGCCGGGGATAAGAGGGCTGTGATCGAACAGCTGCGCGCGGTGTGCGGGCAGGATGGATATCCGCTTAGCCTGTTCCCATTGATTGACGCCGACCGTAAACAGTTGGAGGAGTGGTTTCCGGGAGAATTTCTGATTGCCGAGGATCGTGATGATTTTGACTACATTTATTCCAGAGAAAAATTAGAGACGCTGGAGGGGAAAAAGCTGCATGGAAAGCGGAATCATATTGCCCGGTTTAAGGACGGAGGCGCCTGGCATTATGAGCCGATGACAGAGAAAAATTTAGAAGATTGCAGGAGGATGACCTATACCTGGATTAGAATGAGGCAGGAGAAGTGGAATGAGGAGATGAACGAGGAAGTGGAGGTGCTTCACGAAGCCTTTGACCACAAGGAAGAACTGGGGCTGGTAGGAGGCGTGCTGTACCGCGGGGACGAGATTGTGGCGTTTACCCTTGGGG
>CAVCFM010000133.1:0-2178 GCA_963601305.1 bacterium
CTCATAAGTCACCTCTAGCTTCGCCAGAAATGATTCTTGATCCCCGTAATAGTTATAATTGCGCAGGACAAAGGTCTGTGCATCGCACCACCAGCCGGAGGATAATGTCACACCGATCCCGTTTTCGCCCTCAAGAAGAAGCCCTGTCACATCATATGTCTGGTACATGATGTGCTTATCGTACTGTGAAGCACCCGGATTCAGCCAGGTATCTGTGACTGCTTTTCCGTTGATGCGGCAGTCGTAAATGCCCCGCGCCGTGATGTAAAGTCTTGCCCCGCGCACCTTTTTTCCAGAAACCATAAAATGGCTCCCAAACATCGGCAGGGAGTGGGTGCTTGGGTCTGTGACAACCTGTTTTTCGCCATCCTCACCGGAGAGTGTGATGCCATCTGGATCAAGCGCCACAATCCGCGCTTTTGGCGTCCGGTAGTTGTAGACCGACAGACCGGAAAAATGCACCGTATCCCCCGCTCCGACGTAATATCCAATCTCACATAACCGTGGGAACGTCGTCGTATCATTAAAACCAAGGGGATTTAACTGCCTTGCCTCCACGGTCGCTCCAAAAGGGGACTCCCGCAGCTCGGCATCCACCAGCACATCATCCACATAGGTATACGCGCAGTCTCCAATGACTTCAATCGTAAGCTGATGCTCGTCGTAGCGGTTCTCCTCCGTGATGACCGGTGCTTCCGCCCCGCTGTCCTTAGAGAACGGCACAACAGGAGTCTCGGCAAACGGCACGTCCGCCCGGTCGTCTGGATGATAGCCCACCCGGTAGATCACAAGCTTTGCCGGTATCGTCGACACATCTAGGACATAGCGGATATAATTTTCTCCCGCTATCTCGTACTGATTCTTTCTGGCGTCCATAAGTCTTGCATCGTTGGCGCCAAAGACAACGCCTGCACGACTGCTGCCCGGTGCGATCTGAATTCCGGTCTTTAGCACGAACACACCGATGGTGTCGGAGCGCACATATTTTTCCGGCGCACCGATCCACTGGGCTCCATCCCAAGCCGCAATGTCCAGATTTAAAAGCCCCGTCTCAAACCAGCTTCCGTCGTCCGTGGCACTCTCGCCGCTTTTATCCCACACCGTTATCGTCACATAATAACGCGTGCAGGGCGCCAGCGTCTTTCCGCCGTAGCGGACGCCAGCAGACTCTCTGCCTTCTATTTTTCCGCTGTCCCAGACATCATGCGCACCGCGGGAAGTGCCCACCAAGATGCGGTAAGCCCCCTGTATGTAGCTGCCCTCTTCCTGCGCTATCTTCCACAGGAAATGCGGCTGCGCCGTGTCTAGGCCGAGCGGATTTTTCTGATATTCGGTCTGTACCTCTGAAATATAAAACTTCCCCATACTTACCTCCATATGCCCATTTTTCTAATCCGTCAAAATCGTAAATGCAAATGGATATCTTCCATTCGGCAGGCGGTACTGCGGATGAATATTTTTTGTCCAGCCGGTGTCCCCGCCGAGACCCGCATGGTAGGCGTCCAGCGACAGATGATACCAGCCGTCGGATTCCAGTTCCCTGTCATAATCCGCTTTTGTATACGCCTCCACGGAATAAGGAAGCGCACTGAAATGGAACTCTTTGTCCCCGCCTACCAGAAGACGCCCATCCTCTTTTTGCAGGGTCAGATATACGGTGTCCTCATGTCCGCCGCACTCGCAGGGTCTTAGGTAAGGCACATGCTGTTCTTCCACCGTGGACTCATACCAGCCGATCGGAATGGTTCCCTTCCGGTCCGGATAAGTCTCTTCCCATCCTCTGCCATACCAGCCTAACTTCCGATATTCCTCGGACACGGCAACATGGATACCGATCCTCGGCAATGTCTCAAGACCGCTCGCATTATAGACTGTCCCGCGCACCGCAACGCCTGCTGCTCCAAACATCCACTCCACGTCCGCTAAAATCCGGGATGATGCCACGCCAGTCTCCGTATCTGCCGGAGTGCCCAATTCATAGCAGAATGTCTCCTGCACGCAGACGGACTGCTCTGCCTTTACAACTGACAGATCTGTGATCTGCATCCGTTCCTTCGCATGCCCCAGGTCTGCCGCTTTCCACTCGGTTAAGTAGCAGTTGTTGTCTCCCTGCCCCTCGTCGATCCCGGTCGGTGCCCGGAAAAACTGGAGTTCTCCTCCGAAAAACTGTGTATTGCC
>CAVCFM010000134.1:0-600 GCA_963601305.1 bacterium
GCAGACACCAGTGCGAATTATCTGGCGGCAGAACTGCTTGAGCGGGCGGGCGTTCCGACCGATGCCTATCAGAATTTCCTGCTGGAATTAAAAGAGTCTTATCCGATTATTTCCACTGTGCGTGTGCAGGATGCGGATGGCGATGAAGTCTCGCTGGAAGATATTGCAGACGACGTAAATGAGTACCAGCAGTTACAGTATTATCAGTTATTTGACGAGGACTAAAAGAAGTGTTATGAGAGACAAAAAAAATATTCCATTGCTGGCAGCCTTTGTGATGCCGTTGTTTATCACGATTATCATATGTATCAACCATGAGGTTTACCCGTTTGGAGACCAGTGTATTCTCCATGTGGATATGTACCATCAGTATTGTCCGTTTTTCTCGGAACTGTTGCAAAATATCAGAAATGGCAGTGTGTTTTCCTATTCCTGGAATATCGGCTTGGGTGCGGATTTTGTATCTTTGTATGCCTATTACCTGGCAAGTCCGCTCAACTGGCTGATCGTGTTGTGCCCGAAGGGCGCGGTTGTCGAATTTATGACAATCCTGGTGGTGCTTAAGATTGCGGCAAGTGGTTTTACGGCGGCGTACTATCT
>CAVCFM010000134.1:633-2235 GCA_963601305.1 bacterium
GGTTGTGGAATTTATGACAATTCTTGTGGTGCTTAAGATTGCGGCAAGTGGTTTTACGGCGGCTTATTATCTGAAGCGTCATTTTAACACCAGTCATATGGCGATTGCAGTATTTGGCACTGCCTATGCACTCTGTGCGTTTACTGCGGCGTATTCCTGGAATATCATGTGGACGGACTGCATGGTATTTTTCCCACTGATCTTGCTGGGGGAGGAGCTGCTCATCAAAGAGGGCAGACCGTATCTGTATTATGTGACACTGGCGCTTGGCATTTTAAGCAATTATTATATCTCCATCATGATCTGCATTTTCCTGGTGCTCTGGTTTGCGGTGACATGGGCAGAAAACCGGGAGAGCGGCATCATGGCTTGGGTGCGTTTCGCGTGGTATTCCCTGTTGGCAGGAGGAACGGCGGCGGTGCTTATCATTCCGACTGCGATTGTGCTTGGATACAGCGGGGCACAGGGAATTTCATTCCCGGATACGATGGAATGGTATTTTAATATTGTGTCAGAGCTGGCACGGCACTTTGTGATGACGGATGCCTACACGGGAAGTGAGCACTGGCCGAATCTGTACTGTGGTGTGTTTGTGCTGGTATTGTTTGTGTTGTATCTGTTCAACCGGGAGATTTCCTGGAAACACAAGGCGCCGCGGGTGGCACTTGTGGTGTTGTTTGTCATAAGTTTTGCAAATAATATTCTGGATTTTATCTGGCATGGGCTGCATTTTCCGACCTCACTGCCGGGAAGACAGAGCTTTATCTATATTTTTCTGCTGCTTTGCATCGGGTTCGAGGAGTTTTTGCATATCCGAAAGCAGCCGCTGTGGCATCTTTTACCGGCAGCACTCATAAACGGTGGATTTCTGGTGTGGGCATATTATCTGACGGAGGATAAGGCGGATAATCAAACGCGCTTCGTCGCGACTGCTATTTTCTTCTGCTGTTATCTGTTGCTTCTGATCGGGTATCAGTTCGGAAAGGAAAAAATGCAAAGTCTGATGCTCTATCTCGGTGGCGGTCTGGCGGTGGTTGCGGAGCTGACGATAAACTTTGCGTCCACAGGGTTAGACACGGTGAGCCGTACGGCATATTTGCAGAATTTTAACGATTATCAGTCACTCCTTGTGCAGGCAGATGAACTGGCGGACGAACAGGAGGTTCTTTTTTACAGGACAGAGGAGCTTGAGCGCAAGACCAAAAACGATGCGGCGCTCTACGGTTACCGCTCGGCAACGCAGTTCTCCTCACTGATGAACTTAAACGTCAGCCATTTTTATCAGGATGTGGGCATGGAAGGCGGAAAGAACTTCTATAGCTACAGCGGTGCGACGCCGCTTCTGGAGGCGATGCTGTCCGTGCGGTATGTGCTTGCGGACAATGCGATGGAAGAGAGCCCGCTGCGCACGCTTGTGTCGTCATCGGGGAACACGTATCTGTACCAGAACAATTACACGCTGCCACTGGGCTTTATGATGGATGAGCAGGTCGTGACAGACTGGGATTATAACAACAGCGATGACATCGAGACACAGAATGAGCTGGCATATCTGCTGGGCGCGTCGGAGCAGATGCTGACCCCGGTGGAGTCCTTTTCCGA
>CAVCFM010000135.1:0-2248 GCA_963601305.1 bacterium
TAGCAACAGCTTTCTCCTTCATCGACTCTGCACGCTCCTGCATCTGTGCTGCGTACTCATTCATCTCCTGGGATGAAGTTGTGATACTGTCAATCTCTTCCTCAATCTCTGCAACGTTGGTGTTAACAGTTGTTGCGGAGGAAGCGATTTCCTGCATGGTAGCGGACAACTCTTCCATGAGTGCAGAGATATCACATGCACTGTTATTGGCAGTCTCAACACTGCCGACAACGCTGCTCACAACATTACCAATCTCCTTGGAATCCACGACGATCTGTCCCATAATCCGTTGTAAGGTCTCAAGGAACACGTTGATACCACCGGCTAACTGTCCGACTTCATCTTTGCTCTTGATCGTGATGCGCTTGGTCAGATCTCCGTTGCCGGAAGAAATCTCATCGATGATCGTCTCAAGCTGTCCTGTCACCTGTTTGATCGGTGCAACGGCGCGTAAGGAACAGATGATCGCAAACACGAGAAGCGCCACAATAACTACCAGTGCTGCCATGCTGGCTCCCTGAATGGCAGTGCCAAGCGCTGTCTGTGATGCAACAGTCGCATTGACCTGCTCCTGTAAGGACGTCTCCATCTGATCTAAGACGGAATCCACATCATCACTGATGTAGGTTAACTGCTCATTACAGATCTGGCGGGCCTTGTCCTTGCTTCCTCTTGAAATATAATCCGCGATCTCATCATAGGCCGCACTGTACTCGGTATATTTATCATTGAGTGATGCAAGCGCCTCCCGCTCTGCATCTGTGGTAACTGTCTGCTCGTATCTTGCGATAGCATTCGTAATATTGGCTCTGAGTCCTTCCACTTCCGCAAGCATCTCTTCGCGCGCAGATTTGGATGTGGACACACACATGCTGTAGGCAAGTGTATCGATATCCTTGAAGTTGGAAGAAATCTCATTCATGATCAGCAACTGATTGATTGTCGTCTGACTGAGCTTCTTGCTCTGACTCTGCATCGTCTGGGTACTGAACAATCCGGAAAATGCGGATATCAATGCCACAACCGCCAATAAAATAACCGGCATTAACACTTTTACGGAAATACTTTTTTTCATTATGATGTAACCCCCTAAAAATCTCTTACATATTTTTCATAATAAATAAAACTTTTCTGTATTATAACAAATTTTACCATTTCTCGCAACATTGTTGTGCATTTTTCTATCTATTCTTGCATTTCCTGCGTTGTTTTGTTATGCTTTTCCTGACACATTACTGAATATTCACATTATTTTACATAATATTTCTACCACAGACCAGGGAGGTTCTATGTTATCCGGAGTTTCCAAAGCCACACAAAAAAATGGCACCGTCTATTACCGTGCCAGCATCACATACCGCAGCAAACATATCAGCCTTGGCAGTTTCCCGACAGAGGAGGACGCGGCAGAGGCATATCTTGAAGCGCTCTCCATCCTCCAGTCCTCCGAGATCACCCTTATCACAATTGCCGAGCAGCGCAGGGTGCTGTCTTTTGAAAAAGCTCTGATCCTTATTAATTTCCGCGACAATCAGCTTTATTTTAAAAATCCGATCTATCTGCGCAAAGGTTATTTCAGCTATTTTTTGACCCCGGCCGTGGAACTCAAATTCGACATTGACGACCTGTTTTATTATTCCAGCCACAAGATCCAGAAGCGGCAGGGACATCTGTTCGTCAACGATTACGGCATGCAGTACTCCATTCTGTCCCGCTACGGCATCAAGCCTTATGCCGTCTGCGATAGAGATTATTATTTTGCCAACGGCGACCCCACCGATTACCGCTATTCAAATATTGTAATCATAAATCATTTTCACGGAGTCCTTCAGACTACCATAAAAGGGATTCCAAAATACCGCGCCGTCATCCACATCAACGGCAACTATGTGATCGGCACTTACGCCACCGCGGAGCGGGCTGCCATCGCTTACAACAAGGCTGCCGATCTGGCAAAGGCAGCTGGTATCAACAAGAATTTTCCGGAGAATTACATCGAGGATGTCTCCCCCAAGGAATACGCCGATATCTACACCGGGATAAAAATCTCCAAGCGCTACCTCAACTATCTGGAAACACTGACCTGAGAATTTTTATGTCATAAGATGCAACTTCCTATGGCATAACAAAAAGTGCCCCGCATTTTTCAATGCGAAGCACTTTTTATGTTTGCGCGCCATGGGCGCACTCTAACGGGTGAAAGTCCCGAACACGCCCAGATAGTGGGAAGTGTATAGCCGAACAGCAA
>CAVCFM010000136.1:0-8377 GCA_963601305.1 bacterium
TCAATCCTGAAATGTGCGGAGCGCCTCTATCGTCTGCGTGATCAGATCATCCAACGTCCAGCCCAGCATATCCGCACCGCGCTCGATCACTTCTCTCGAGCAGCCGGCCGCAAAGCCCTTGCTCTTATATTTTTTCTTGACGGACTTCAGCTCCAGATCCTGCACGCTCTTAGACGGTCGCATCAATACCACAGCACCGATCAGCCCGGTCAGCTCGTCCACCGCATAGAGCACTTTTTCCATCTCATGCTCCGGTGCAATATCCACCGTGATGGCATAGCCATGGCTTGCCGTAGCATGGATGATGCGCTCATCGACGCCGTGCTCGCGCATGATCTCCTGGCTTTTGATGCAGTGCTGCTCCGGGAACTGTTCAAAATCCAGATCGTGGAGCAGTCCCACGATCCCCCAGAACTCTTTCTCGTCACCATAGCCTAATTTTTCCGCAAAATACATCATGGTCTGCTCTACGATCTGCGCATGCTGCAAATGAAATTCATCCTGATTATATTCTGTCAAAAGCTCCCATGCTTCCTCTCTTGTCATTGTGTGTCTGCCTCCTTCACCAAATCCTTTACCACTTCTCCTGCGAGTATCAGTCCTGCCACGGACGGAACAAATGCCACGCTGCCCGGGATATCCCTGCGCTCGGTACATTTGTGCTTCGCTCCCGGCGGGCAGATACAGTTTGTCCGGCAGCTGATGCTCATATCCTCAATCGGTCTGGTCGGTTTTTCCTGGGAATATACGACCTTTAACTTTTTCACTCCGCGCTTTTTTAACTCCCGGCGCATAACCTTGGCCAACGGACACATAGATGTCTTGTAGATGTCCGCCACCTGAAACTGCGCCGCATCCAGCTTGTTGCCGGCACCCATACAGCTGATGACCGGCACATTGCACTCCTTTGCACGCATGATGATCTCCAGCTTGGCAGTGACGGTGTCCACCGCATCCACCACATACGAATACTCGGAAAAATCAAACTCATGTGCATTTTCCGGCAGATAAAAGCATTTTCTTACCTCCACCTGCGCATCCGGGTTAATCTCTAAAATGCGGTCCCGCATAACATCAACTTTATACTGGCCCACCGTCTTTCTGGTCGCAATGATCTGACGATTGAGATTCGTCAGGCAAACCTTGTCATCATCCACTAACACAAACGAGCCGACACCGCTTCGCACCAGCGCCTCCACGACGTAGCCGCCGACACCGCCGATTCCAAATACTGCTACCTTTGCCTTCGCAAGCGCGCTCATTCCATCTTCCCCAAGCAAAAGCTGGGTTCTCGAAAACTGATTTAACATTCCTATACCTATCCTACTTTTTTAATATGAATAATATATTTAAAATACCACAGAACATGGCTTTTTTCAATCCTGTCCAAAGCCCAGATCCAGATAATCATCCACAGTAAACCTGTGATACGTCGCATGACACTCCTCAAAGGTCACACAATACCGGTAATCATCCGGGCGGCCATCCTCAAAATAAAACAGATAGTCAAACTCTTCATCATTCATTTTTTCCACATGCACCTTATCGGAATAAGCGCAGAAAACCTGCCTGATATCCTCATACGTGCAGCCATGCTTTGAAATCGTCTCAATAAACGCCCGCAAAAACGCATGGTCGCCGCTGTGCGTATGAACATATTCCACGCCCTCCGCCGGAACCTTGATACAAAAACGCTCTCCCTGATTGGAGAATACCAACGCACCGAGACGCTCACTTGCATATTCCCTGAAACGCTTCAGTTCTTCCTTCATCTCTGCCACCGAACACTCCGTGCCGAGCAGGCGGTTTAATGACGCCAGCGGATAATATAGTCCAATCTGCTCGCTCCGGTAGCCTAATTTAATCTGTTCTTCCACAATTACATCAACCAGATTCTGTTCTAACTGTTCAAATCCCATTTGATACCTCATTTCTATTATTGCAAAACCAGGTGCGCGTCTGCCGCAGCACGAAGTTTTCTATAGAGCCAAAAAGGGAGCACCATCCAGACGGACAATGCTCCTCTTTTCATACAAATCTCTAAATTCTGTCTTATCATACATCTGTTTTTGAGCACTCTTTTATAGAATACTCGCAGTCCATGCAGATGTCAACGCTCCCCTGCAACGAATGGCCTACTGCTCAACTACGCCGCCTTCTACAACCAGCTCATCCTCGTAGTCGGTACCGTAGGTATCTACCAGAGTTGCCTCATAATCAGCGTGGAAGAAGTTCTCCTCACCCAGTGCTTTGATCTCATCGTTGATCCAGTCTAACAGTGTTGTGTTGCCCTTTGTGACAGCCGGTGCGATGGTATCTGAGCTTCCAAGAGATGGAATACCAACGGTGTAACCTTCGTTCTGCAGTGCATATGCGATAACCTCGGTGTTGTCATTTGCCCATGCCACGCCGTTGCCGTTCTCTAATGCTGTTTTTGCCTGTGCATATGCGTCATATTTCTGCAGGGTCAGATCCGGATAATTCTCGGTCAGATAAGTTTCTGCTGTGGTACCGGAGATTACGATAACGGCATCGTCTGCGGTTAAGTCATCCAAGCTGGTGATCACGTTGGAATCCGGTGAGATAACGCCAAGTGCCACGTTCATATATGGAAGTGCAAAATCGACTTCCTCTGCACGCTCCGGTGTCACGGTAAAGTTTGCTAAAATGATGTCAACCTTACCAGTCTGTAAATACTCGATACGGCTTGCAGCCTCAGTGGACACATAATTTACCTCAACACCTAAGTCCTCTGCCAGACGGTTGCCAAAGTATACATCATATCCCTGATACTCACCGTTCTCATCCACATAGCCAAACGGGTTTTTGTCGGAGAATACACCAATGTTGATCGTGCCGCTCTCTTTGATCTCGTCTAAGGTACGATATACTGCGTTGTCATCTTTTGCTGCGGTTGTGCTTCCTGCCTCGCTGCTGTCTGCGGTATTTCCGTTATCTGCAGCGCTGCTGTCGGAGCTGCTGCCGCATCCTGCCAGTAAGCTTGCTGACAGGGCAGCTGCCGTTAATAAAGTCGCGATTCGTTTTACATACTTGTTTCTCATAATAGTTTCCTCCTCAAAATAATTCTGATATCTATTCCTCTCCCACGATACGGGAGTTAAGAATCTGTCATTAATTTTTTACTGCTTCAAATTCAAAGGTGTGCAGGAATTTTTTTGCACGCTCGGTCTTTGGATGCTCGAAAAATTCTTCCGGCGTACCCTCCTCGACAATCTCTCCCTGGTCGATGAATACCACCCGGTCTGCCACCGCCTTGGCAAATGCCATCTCATGTGTCACGATCACCATCGTGCGCTGCTGTCTCGCCAGCTCTAACATAACATCTAACACTTCGCGCACCATCTCCGGGTCAAGCGCTGCCGTCACTTCATCAAACAGTAAGATTTCCGGCTGCATGATAAGTGCCCGCACGATTGCGACACGCTGTTTCTGACCGCCGGAGAGCTGTCTCGGGTAACTGTCACATTTGTCTGCCAGTCCGACACGCTCTAAGAGCACTTCTGCCTCTTTTGTCACCTCGGCACGATTTCTCTTCTGTACTTTCATCGGCGCCAATATGACATTATCCAAAATCGTCTTATGCGGGAACAGCTCATAGCTCTGGAACACCATTCCCACCTTCTGACGGATCGCAGCGATATTTTTTGCCTTGCCGTCGATCACCTCATCCCGCAGGGAGATCGTTCCCGCCTGGATTGGCTCAAGACCGTTGATACATCGAAGCAGTGTACTCTTGCCACAGCCGGATGGACCGATGACGACCACCACTTCTCCCTTGTGTACCGTCAGGGAAAAATCTTTTAAAATTCCGTTTTCCCCATAATTTTTGCTCACATGTTCTATCTTCAGCAATTCCTCTGCCATAATCTTAACTCCATTTCTTTTCGAGATATCCCGCCAACAGGCTGATCGGCCAGCAGGCAAGGAAATATAAGACAAATACGGTTCCGTAGAGACCAAACGCTGCATTCGGCGCTGTCATACGGTTTGCCTCAATGATCTGCTGTGTCACCTTTAAGACTTCCACAACGCCGATCATCATGACAAGACTGGTGGTCTTGATCATTCGGGTCACCAGATTGATGGATAACGGTATCAGTCTGCGCAGCGTCTGCGGCACAATAATATAGAAGTAAATCTGTGGCTTTGTCATGCCAAGCGCCGCTCCGCTCTCATACTGGTGCTTTGGAATACTGATCAGTGCGCCGCGCACCAGATCTCCCATCTCTGCGGTACCCCAGAAGGTAAACACGATAACCGAGGCAACCTCCGCTTCCATGTTCCACCCAAACATTCTTGTGGTTCCGAAGAATACGATAAACAAAAGTACCAGCTGTGGCATGATACGCACGATTTCCAGATAAATCCGGGTCAATACCTTTGTGATGGGATTTTTTAAGGTCATCACAATTCCCAGCAAAATTCCAAGTGGAATACTGATCACTACCGATATCAGGCTGATGCGCAATGCCACCCACAGACCGCCTAACATGCGGACCATGTTTTTGCCTTTGAATAAAACGCTAATCCCCAAATCCGGCATAGCGCAACCTCCTTTCCACCAGGCTGCCTATTATGGAAACCGGTAATAAAATAATCAGATAAAATACCACTAGCAAGGTCAGACACTCTGCGGTCTTATAATAAAGGCCGATCAGATCTTTTGCGGTAAACATCAGATCCATCAGACTGATCGCAGAAAAAACGCTGGTCTCCTTCAACAGGAAGATCACATTCGCCACAAAAGCCGGCACGCTGATGGACACTGCCTGGGGAAGTATCACATGCACAAACGCCTGTGTGCGGGTCATGCCAAGACTTAATGCACTCTCCATCTGGATCGATGGGATTGCCTCTAAGCCGCTTCGGAAGGTCTCTGCCATATAGCTGCCTCCCAACAGCGCCAAGCCCATGATACCGCAGGTCTCCGCCGTCATGCTGATCCCGACCTTTGGCAATCCAAAGTAGATAAAAAACAACTGCACCAAAAGCGGTGTGTTGCGGAATAGTTCTACATATATTTTTACCAGCTGCTTTAATACCGGAATGCGGTAGTGTGTGATCATGGCACATACGAGACCAAGGATCACTGCCAGAAGAATTCCAAGCCAGCCGATGCGAAGCGTCAGCCACATGGCTTTCCGGTACAGAGGCAGATACTGTTCAATCACTTCCCAGTTCAATTTATTGTTCCCCTTTTCTTAATACTTATAATTCCTACTTGTTTTATATGGAATATACTACTATATTTCCTATCTGTCAAGTATGTTTTTATATTTGTGCAAAAAAAGAGCCTTAGTTTGGCTCTTTTTTCAAAATACTGTCGTTCATGCTTCCGGTACGGTATCCGCCCATATCCAGTGTCACATAGGAAAATCCGATTTCCTTTAACTTCTGGTTCACCTGCAGATGAAAATCATCCGCTAACATCTTGCCGAACTCGTCCGCACCAATCTCAATGCGGGCGATCGTGCCGTGGATGCGCACACGCACCTGTCTGAAACCGGCATCCAGCAAAAACTGCTCTGCCTTATCCACCATGCCAAGCTTCTCCTCGGTGATTTTCTCGCCGTACACAAAGCGGGAAGAAAGACAGGCGAAAGACTGTTTTTCCCAGGTCGGAAGCTCCAGCTGCTTCGAGCACTCTCTGATTTCCTTCTTATAAAATCCGGTCTCACGCAACGGGCTTAACACATGAAGCTCTGCCACTGCCATAAGTCCCGGCCGGTAATCGCCATTGTCATCCATATTGGATGCCTCTGCCACATACGGGATGTCGTTCTCCTTCGCAATTCCAAGGATCTTGGTAAAAAGCTCCTTCTTGCAGATATAGCAGCGGTTTGGCGGATTATGGGAAAATCCCTCGATGTTCAATTCCTCCGACTCCACCACGACGTGACGAATGCCATGCTCCTTACAAAACGCCGTTGCCTCCTTTAGCTCGCGCTCGGGAAAGGAACAGGACTTTGCCGTGACTGCGATCACATTGTCCCCTAACACCTCATGGGCAACTGCCAGTAAAAAGGTAGAATCCACGCCGCCGGAAAATGCGACTACCATTTTTCCTTTTTCCTTAATATATGCTCTCAATTCATCTAATCGTTCCATTTTTCTCCTCCCATTCCACTACACAAACGGATTGTAGAATCTGCTTCCGTTGCTAAATGTGATCACAAGCGCCACCGCCGAAAACAGAACCGTCACCACAATCGTGATGTAGTCATTCCGCTTCAATGGCTTTCCCATATACCAGGTACGCTTCTTGTGCTTGCCAAAACCGCGCAGCTCCATTGCGTTGCTGACCACATCGATGCGATCCATGCTCGAGAATACCAGCGGGAACAAAATCGCTGCCATATTCTTAATGCGCTCCATCAGCTTCGCCTTTTTCGACATCTCGATGCCCCTCGCCTCCTGGGCGTGCTTGATCTTTGCAAAATCCTCCTGCACATCCGGGATATAGCGCAGCGCGATCGCCACGGAATAGCCGACTTTATAACTGATACCCACGCGGTTTAGGGATGCCGCAAACTCGCTCGGGTTCGTTGTCACAATAAACATGAACACCGCCGGGATAACCGTAAAATACTTTATCATGACATTAAATTCATAAAAAAGCTGTTCCCATGTCAGCGTATAGCGTGCAAACAGATGCACGATCGGCGTCTCGGTTCCATATATCTTCGTTCCCTGATCCGGGGAAAACAAAAAAATCGCGATCAGATTGAGTGCCAGAAAAATCATGATAAATGAAAATACCGTTCCCACCTGCTTCCATTTTGTCTTGGACATGGCAAAAATAACCAGACTGCAAAAAAGCATGACAAGGAGCACTCTCGTGTCATACGAGATCATACTGGTGATGGACCAAAGCAGGAAAAAAATCAGCTTTGTAACGCCGGAAAGCCTGTGGATCCAGGTATCTTTTTCCTCGTAGGATAACACACGCGACATTACTCCACCTCCCTCTCATAATGAATGAAACGCTCCACGAATTCCGATGCCTCTGTGATCCCACAGCGCACCGCCAGGTCATAGAGTGACGTCTTTTTCAGATATGCCCGCTCGGTGACTGCCTCATCCGTGAGCACCTTCGCCGGTGTCGTGTCCGCGATCAGCTTTCCGTCCGCCAGCACGATGGCACGGTTTGTGTACTCTAACATCAGATGCATGTCGTGAGTGATCATGAGGATTGTGATGCCGTATTCCTCATTGATATTTTTCAAAAATTCCATGATCTCGGTGTAATGCTTATAGTCCTGTCCGGCTGTCGGCTCATCCAGGATCAAAACATCCGGATTCAGCGCCAGTATGGATGCTATCGTCACACGCTTTTTCTGTCCAAAGCTCAGGGCTGACACCGGCCAGTTGCGGAACGGATACAGTCCGCAGATCTTAAGCACCCGGTATACCTGCGCCTTTACCTCCTGCTCCGGCACGCCGCGCACGGTAAGTCCCAGCGCCACCTCATCATATATCATAGGCTTGCTGATCATCTGATTCGGATTCTGCATCACAAGGCCGATGCGCTCGCCGCGCTCCTTGATCGACAGTCCTGCAATGTTCTCCCCGTTCAGATAGATTGCTCCGCCATCCTCCTTCATAAAGCCGCAGATAAGCGCGGACAATGTGGATTTGCCGGCACCGTTTTTCCCCACAAGAGATACCATCTCGCCCTGATGAATGGTAAAATCAATCCCTTCTAAGACCGGCTGCTTTCCATCATAGGAAAAACGAAGCTGCTCCACCTTAAGCACTTCCTTCGCAGAAATCTCCTTCTTCGGAAGTGTGGTCTTTGAAAACCATTCACGCACTTTTTCCTGATATGGCTCCAGATCCATCGTCTCGATATGCTGCGGCTTATCCTCCGCGTGGATCTGGCAGCCCGCATGCTTTAACGCCGAGATATAGAGTGGTTCTCTGATTCCCTGACGAATTAAGATTTCCTGGGCTAACAGCTGATCCGGTGTCGTGTCTGCGACAATGCGTCCCTCTCCAACTACAATGATGCGGTCCACGTCGCGGTAAAGCGCATCCTCTAAGCGGTGCTCGATGATCACGATCGTGGTCCCCCGTTCCCGGCCGATCTTATCTATCAGATCGATCGTGCGTTTTCCGGTCGCCGGGTCAAGATTCGCCAACGGCTCGTCAAACAACAGGATCTCCACATCTGAGATCATGACGCCTGCCATGGACACACGCTGCTTTTGTCCGCCGGAAAGCGCTCCCGGCGCATGGTCGAGCAGTTCTGTAACGTCCACCTGTTCTGCCACGTCATCTACTTTTTCCCGGATCTCCTGCTGCGGCACCCGGTCATTTTCTAAGGCAAACGCGATGTCCTCTGCCACCGTAAGTC
>CAVCFM010000137.1:0-3588 GCA_963601305.1 bacterium
TTCGCGCTGTGCGATCAGCACACCATTTTCACCGATGGGCTCTCCCTCTAAAATCCCGATGCGGTAATAAAAGCCCGCCGCCGCACAAATCCTTTCATCGGCGCCCACCAGTCCGGCACACTCTCTTGCCAGATGTGACACACGCCTGGCATGTCTGAAATCCGCCTTGGAAAACTTGCGCAGCTCCCGGTACAGCGGATAATTCTCGTCCAAAATATCCTCCAGCGTATCTGCCACTTCTGTCTGTTTTTCCACTGCGATCCGCGGATAGACAAACAATAAAAGCGCCGCTACAACGCCACCCTCCAAAAGCCCGAAAAGAAACAGGCTTAAGTGTATCTCGCGGTAGGCAAGGTAATAAAACATGCCGGGCAATAGGGCAGAGACACACAGGACAATGAGTGCATACCAGTAATTTTTTAAAACTTTTTGTTCCAGTCCCTCGGCAAGCATACAGCCCAATAACACAAGAAAGCATGAAAGCACACACTCCCAGATATTGCTCCCTGTGGCAAGACACATGGACAGATTCAAAAACAAGCCTGCGTATACAGCGATGTCCGCGATGCCGTAGGCGGTCAGAACAATGGGCACCAGCAATACCGGTTTTAGATATTCCGGAAAAAAGGACGCAGCCAAAATCACGGCACAGGAAATCAAAAATCCCTGTTCCGCCCGGCGAAAAGATGTCTCGCGGTTGTCTGCAATATGCTTTTGCAGCCGGTGATGCTCTAACACATAGATATAGAGTGCAAAAAACATCATAGTAAGCGCCACAAGTAAAATCACTTCATCGATATAACGCCCATGCAAAACCGCCATCAAAACGGTGGTGACAAGAGACGCACCGAACATAACTGCAATATGGATCAATCGCTTTGCTACCAAACGGTCTCTCATCGTGTTCTCGTCTCCTGCTTCTTTTTCCTGGAATCGGATGTTCTGCGGCTCCTGTTTTCATAATCTTCGTAGGCTTTGACAATCTTCTGAACCACCGGATGACGCACGACATCCTGGCTCGTCAGTTCGCAGATACCAATCTCATCTACTTTGCGCAGCACCTTAAGCGCCACATCAAGACCTGACTGGGTCTGCGGGGCCAGATCCTTCTGGGTCGCATCACCGGTGATCACAGCCTTTGAGCCGAAACCGATACGTGTCAGAAACATCTTCATCTGTGCCGGTGTGGTATTCTGTGCCTCATCTAAGATAATAAAAGCATTGTCAAGGGTACGGCCGCGCATATAGGCAAGCGGTGCCACCTCGATCAAGCCTTTTTCCATATTTTTCTGGAAACTCTCAGCACCCATGATCTGATACAGGGCATCGTAGAGCGGGCGCAGATAAGGATCTACCTTGCTCTGCAGGTCTCCCGGAAGAAATCCTAACTTCTCTCCCGCCTCGATGGCAGGACGTGTCAGGATAATCCTGCCCACTTCTTCATTCTTAAACGCGGTAATCGCCATTGCCATCGCAAGATAGGTCTTGCCGGTACCGGCAGGTCCCATGCCAAAGACGATCATCTTGTTGCGGATAGCATCCACATAAGCCTTCTGTCCCAAGGTCTTCGGCTTTACCGGCTTGCCGCCTACAGTGTGGCAGATACAGTCCTTGTCAATCTCCACGATCGCAGACTCCCTCTCCTCCTCCATCAACGCCAGTGCGTAATTGACATTCTGTTCGGTGATCACATTTCCGCGTTTGGAAAGTTCGATCAGCTGCAAAAAGACATTGGATGCTTTTTTGATCTTAGATTCCTCGCCGAGGATCTTCATGCTCTCGCCGCGGAGTACGACGGTGACATTCAATGTCCGCTCTATCTTCTTAATGTAAGCATCAAACTGTCCGAACACATTTGCGGTGTGCTCGGCAGGAATATTTAAAGAAACTTCAGTCAGACTCATCTACATTCTGCCTCTCTTCGCTCGTAGTCTCGCTGGTATCGGCAGGCACATACGACACGATGGATTCATAGACGTCTATCGTGCCGGTAACCATATACCGTCCATTCTTACTCTCTATCATAACATTTTTTTCGATAATTTGAATACCCTTTTCTTCCAAATCTGTAAGAAATTGCTCTAAATTCTCTGCGGCAAGTTTTTTTGCCTGGACCATATCATAGGTCTGGTCTGTTTTCTGCACTTCCTGATATGTGGATTTTGCCAGAAATACCGGAAGATAAAAGTTGTCTGTCACATGCAGCTGGCTGGTCTCTGTCGTCACATAGTATTCCTCATACGGATTATGAAAAAACGGATTGGAAAATCCCGTCTCACCCAAAATCAGCTGATAAGTGACTTTGCTGTTTGCAGTGGGCTTTGATGCCACATAGGCGGCATCAAAAACGTCTTCATAGGAATAGGTAACTCTCGCCACAATATCCGCATCCGCACTGTGATACAGGATTTTTTTGACATCGCCGTCGTCATTTTCCACCACGACTCTGGCGCTGACTAATACATCGCCTGCCGCCACCTCCGTTCCCGGCACTGTGAGCGGCGTACCGCTTCTTGTGATCATCTCGGAGATAATGCCGTCTTTTTGTGCCACAATATCGTAGATGGTATCCTCATTTTTTTCGTACTGTTCCGCCGGCAGGAGGTTCTCCTGGATATCCACGGTCATTTTCGTTCCGAATATCTGGATGGAAGTCCAGATGACCTCGTCGTATTTGCTGCGCAGCGCCTCCTCTAACTCCTCGCAGGAAATCTCGTGGATGGATGCCCCAAAGCAGCACCCTTCCTCCTTTAAAAAGTCCAGCACGGTCTCATCCGAGAGATAGGAATTGCCGTTGATCTCGATATTCCAGACAAAACCGGACAGATAATACAAAAAAATGCCGCAGAAAATAAGTCCTGCCACAAAAAACTTGCGCTTGCGATAAAAAAATACGGTAAACGGGAGTCCCACCCGGCGCTTGATGCGTATTTTTGTCTTTGTTTTGCGCAGTATCGGCTTTAGTTTGCGAAATGCAGCTACGCTGATACAGAAGGAATAGCCGCCCTCACAGGGAGCCAAATTCCAGATCAAGATGTCTCGGTTGCTGCACAGATTCAGAAAGCGTTCCGGTGCATATCCTGTCAGCTCCACATAGACATAGCCCTGAATATATTTGATAAAAGCAATCATATGGTCAGGCGGTTCTGCTCCTCTTACGTCTCATATTGGATCCCGGAAATGAATCCCGTGATCTTCATTTCCTCATTCGTGTAATAATCAATTGCAAGATGCGCACCGGATATGATAATCCTGCAAGTTTTTGTCTGAACCCGAATAAAGGAATCCTCATACTCCAGGATTCCTTTATAGTTTGCAATCAGCACTTCCCGATTGCCTGTAACCGTCAATATGGCAGCCCCTAAAAATAAATCTTTTGGGAGTTCGAGGCTGTTTATCATTTTCTCACGCAGGGTCTGCTGCGTAAAATCTTCGTTTTCTAAGGATGACCTGCTATTTCTTTTCATATATAACTATATGAAAAAATCAGCTGTCTTATTCAGAAAAGATATATTTGCGCACAACCGGTTCCGGTGTCTTTGGCGCGCTTCCAATCTCGTAAGCGTTCTGGATCTTCTGGCGGGCAGC
>CAVCFM010000138.1:0-2969 GCA_963601305.1 bacterium
GGCAAGGAGGTACCTCTTTTTATCGGCGATTTCGTGCTTGCAAGCTACGGAACAGGTGCTGTTATGGCAGTGCCAAGCCATGACCAGCGTGACTTCGAGTACGCACAGGTACATGGAATTGACATGATCCAGGTAATCGATGGCGCAGATGTCTCTGAGCATGCATTTGAGAAGGGCGATTATCTTGGAAAAGGCTGCAAGTTAATTAATTCCGAGGAGTTTACCGGTCTTACCGTGGAGGAGGCCAAAGAGGCGATCACGGATAAGCTCGAGAAGCAGGGTGTTGCCAGAAGAAAAGTCAATTACCATTTCCGTGAGTGGATTTTCGCACGCCAGAGATACTGGGGTGAGCCGGTTCCGTGTGTATACAAGGAGGATGGCGAAATCTACTTCCTTCCGGATGAGGAATTGCCTCTGATCTTACCGGAGCTTGAGGATTACAAGGGCAAAAATGGCAAGGCACCGTTAGAGAATGCGGTTGAGTGGAAACAGTACGACCACAATGGTGTCAAGGGTGTCAGAGAGACTTCCACGATGCCTGGTTCTGCGGGTTCTTCCTGGTATTATATGAGATATATCGATCCGCACAACGACAAAGAATTTGCAAATCAGGAGCTGTTAAAGCACTGGCTTCCGGTTGACTTATATATCGGTGGTCCGGAGCATGCGGTAGGACATCTGATGTACTCCCGTATCTGGAACCGTTTCCTGTACGACAGCGGTTTATCACCGGTAAAAGAGCCGTTCAAAAAACTGGTTCATCAGGGTATGATCTTAGGTGAAAACGGCATTAAGATGGGAAAACGTTTCCCGGAATTCGTAGTCAATCCGAGCGACATTGTAGAGGAGTACGGCGCAGATACTTTAAGACTCTACGAGATGTTTATGGGACCTCTCGAGGTATCCAAGCCATGGAGCTCTAACGGTGTAGCAGGCGCGAGAAAGTTCATCACACGTGTGTGGACATTCTTTGCCAACCCGGACAATATCGTAGACGAGAACGACGACACACTGACCAAGGTATATCATCAGACCGTGAAGAAAGTGACCAGCGATTTTGAGCAGCTGGGATTCAATACAGCAATCAGTCAGATGATGATTTTTGTAAACGATGTATACAAAGCCGGTAAGTGCCCGAGAGAGTATGCAGAGGGATTGATCAAGATGTTCTCCTGCATCTGCCCGCATGTCGGAGAGGAAATCTGGTCCAAGATGGGACATGACAACACGATCGCATTTGAAAAATGGCCGGAGTATGACGAGGCGAAGACCATCGAGAATACCGTAGAGATTGCAGTACAGATCAACGGCAAGACAAAGGGCACACTCTCAATCGGCAGAGACGATGCAAAAGACGATGTCATTGCAAGAGCAAAAGAGGTCATCGCAGACAAACTGACCGGAAACATCGTAAAAGAAATTTACGTGCCGGGCAGAATTGTAAATATCGTAATGAAATAGGGAATTGTTATGGAAAAAGGAACTAAGCTATTGAATGGTTCCATCTGGAAAGGGATTGTATCATTTGCAATCCCTCTCTTTTTAGGAAACCTTTTTCAACAATTGTATAATACGGCGGATTCGCTGATCGTGGGACGCTTTTTGGGAAGTGATGCCCTGGCGGCAGTAAGTTCCTCGGGAAGCCTGATATTCCTCATGGTGGGATTTTTTAACGGCATTGCGATGGGAGCGGGCGTTGTTATCTCCAGGTATTTTGGTGCGAAGGACGAGGAGTGCCTGAAAAAAGCGGTGCACACGGATGTGGCATTTGGCCTCGTGGCAGGAGTTCTTCTGACTGCCATGGGCATGATACTTGCTCCGCAGATTTTAAGGCTGATGGGAACGCCGGAATCGGTACTTCCGAATTCCATCGTATATTTCCGTGTGTATTATGCAGGTTCACTGGCATTTGTCATGTATAACATCGTGATGGGAATTTTACAGGCCGTCGGCGACAGCAAACATCCGCTTTATTATCTGATATTTTCGTCCATCGTAAATATCATGCTGGATCTGCTTTTTGTGGGAGTGCTTGGATACGGTGTGGGAGCAGCGGCGCTTGCCACGGTGATATCGCAGGCAGCCAGCGCCATTCTCTGCTTTATCCGTCTGATGAAAACGGAGGATGTCTATCAGGTGCGTATCCGGGAAATCCGTTTCCATCCGGGGATGCTTGGACAGATCATTCACATCGGACTGCCGTCCGGTATGCAGAATTCCATTATCTCCTTTGCAAATCTGATCGTGCAGACGAACATTAATAAGTTTGGCGTTATGGCAGTGGCGGCATGTGGTGTGTATTCCAAGATTGAGGGATTCGCATTTTTGCCGATCACCTGTTTTGCGATGTCACTGACCACATTCATTGGTCAGAACCTGGGTGCGAGACAGTATGACAGAGCTAAGCGCGGCGCTTACTTCGGCATCGCCTGTTCCACCATACTTGCAGAGGCGGTTGGTGTGATCGTGTTCACGCTGATCCCGTATTTTGCAGCGGCGTTTGACGGGACACCAGAGGTTGTGGCTATCGCCACGAAACAGACACATGTGGAGGCGTTGTTTTACTGTTTTCTTGCGTTTTCACACTGTATCGCGGGAATCATGCGCGGAGCCGGAAAGTCGACGGTACCGATGTTTGTCATGCTGATAAGCTGGTGCATCATCCGCATTACCTATATTACGATCACCGTACATTTTATTCCGAAGATACAGGTGATCTTCTCGGCATATCCGCTGACGTGGTCGATCAGTTCGGTGATATTCCTGATTTACTTCTTAAAGGCTGACTGGATTTATAATTTTGAAAAAAATGGAGCGGCACGCTGATGCGTGTGGCTCCATTTTCATATCTGACGGCGATAGTATCTATACGCGATAGTATCTATTTACAATTGTACCTATCGGCGATTTATACATGATAGGTTTTATAGAATTTGATAAATTCATTCAAGGACTTGGAGGATTTCACA
>CAVCFM010000139.1:0-7379 GCA_963601305.1 bacterium
TATTAATGCTTTTTTCCAGATTGTATCAAATCGGTTAAAAATTTATTTTACCGGAAATGATGATATGACAAAGATTGTGGGCTATATCTCCGAGACATCCATGCAGAATTTTACGCTGCATGGACTGACTGCATCAAAGTACCGGGGATTTTTCATGGACCCGGAGAACGGGGAACGCACAGAGATAGAAACGTTTGCTCCGGTAGATGGTGAGTGGGAGTACGCACCACAACAGATGTTTGGCAACAGAAAGGACAGCGTGGCCTATATTTATGCAGAAGAATAAATTCAGACTGCTTCAGTCGACGGTCGGAAGGATGATACTTGTACTCATCCTTCTAGTCGTTCCGCTGAATGTTTTAACGATCGTGCTTGCTCAGATGAACTCTGCCCGGGAGCAGCAGCGAATGAAAGAGGAAGTACAAAAGACGATGGATGTGGCGGTTGCAAATCTCTTGGACGATTTGGACCGGGCATACAAAAAAGAATTATATCTAAGCTTTGCGGATTCTGATTTTGCAGTGCTTGAGCGCAGTCTGGCGGGAAGACCAAATTCGGTAGTTGGAGAGGCAACGGCAGGCGTAAATGATAAGGTAAAAGAAATCAACCAGGATTATTCAGAAGTAGACCTGGTTTATTTTTATTTCCCGGAAAATGACTATCTGGTCGTTGACGGTACGCCGGGAGTCAGCCGCAGTACCTATAAGGCATATATCTGTGCGCTGGATGAAAATGTTGAGTTAAATTATGGTGTGAAGTGGTATACAGAGGAGCTGGATGGAGCGCCGATGCTTGTCAGTTTTTCGAAGTGGCGCGGTGCAGAGTTTGGTTTCCTGATCAATCTGGACAATCTGATATCACATATTAATCTGCCGGCGGCGGATGACCGGTGGATGTTTTTTATGAGCGAGGACGAAAGATTATACTCGGACACGGCAGACAGGCTTTTTGAAGAAAGTGGCATGACATATGAGGAGATTGCAGCTTCTAAGAGCTATGAGGTATACGAGACACCCATTGATGACTATGGGGTCAAGCTGGTGCAGGTGTATCAGGCGACCAGCTTCTGGAGTAATCTGTCGGCTGCTACAAGGGTGTTAACGATCATCTCTGTGCTGTTTACGCTGCTGGCGCTGCCGCTGCTTCTCTACTCCACCAACCGGCTGATCAATATGCCGTTAAACCGTCTGGTAAAGGCGATCGACCGGATTGAGCAGGGCGATCTGGAGTACCGGATCGAGGAGGGCAACCAGAACCTGGAGTTCGAGCAGATAAACCGCAGCTTCAACAAGATGATGGAGCAGGTCAAGACGTTAAAGATTGATGTATACGAAAAAGAGATGGAGAAAAAGGACATTATGATGCGCTATCTCAGCCAGCAGATACAGCCGCATTTTGTCTTAAATGCGATGAATATCCTCTACAGCTATGAGCCGGAGGAATATGAGCTGTCGCAGAAGATGATCTTATACATCTCCAAATATTTTCGATATATTGTAAATGCCAACGAAGAGTTTGTGACACTTTCGATGGAGATGAATCATATCCGCAACTATTTTGAGATCCAAAAAGCCAGATTCCCGGGGCTTTTTTACTCGATCGTGGAATATGACGAGGACCTTCGTAACGCGCTGATCCCGCCGCTTCTAGTGCAGAATTTTGCGGAGAATTCCATCAAACATTCATTAAAGATCGGCAATAAGATCACGATATTTGTCATCACCGATGTGATAGAATCCGAGGATGGCGAGAAAAAAATGCGTATTCGGCTGGCGGACACCGGAGAGGGCATGCCGGAGGAAGTGCTGGCAGAAATCGAGGCGTTCAAGCGCACCGGGGAAAGACAGGAACATCTCGGTGTGGGTATACAAAATGCGATTGAGCGGTTAAAATATTTATATGACGATAAATCGGTGATCCGTTTCTGGAACGAGACCAAGACCCATGGAACGAATATCGAGATTATTCTGCCGATATATTTTGAACAGAAGGAAGACGGGGAGAAAGCGGAATGAAGCTTTTGATTGTGGATGATGAAATTGTGGCGTTGAATGCACTGCGCAAGCGTGTGGACTGGATAGAGTACGGGTACACCGAGGTGTTCTGTGCGCAGAGTGCAGCGGAAGCCAGGGAAGTGTTAGAGAAAGAAAAAATCGATCTGCTGCTCTGCGATGTGGAGATGCCGGGAGAGAGCGGACTCTCACTGATAGAGTTTGTGCGGGATGCCTACCCGGAGGCAAAAAGCATCATGATCACCTGCCATGCAGAGTTTTCCTATATTCAGAAAGCGCTGCGCTGCGGTGCGAAGGATTATATATTAAAACCGATCGACTACGATGAACTCCGCGGGCTGCTGGCGGATCTGAAAGCGGAGCACGAACAGAAGGAGAACCGGGAAAAAATCGACGGGCTTGTGTCGCGGGCGAAGGAGGCTCAGACAAAAGAGGACATCTATGACCAGGACTCCAACGAGAAGCGGATCGCACAGGTGAAGGAGTATATCGAAGCTCATATTTATGAGAAGATCCTGGTACGCGACCTGGCGGATCTGGTGCATATCAACGAGCAGTATTTGATGCGTATCTTCAAGCGCGCGGAGGGACAGTCGCTGACCGAGTATATTACGGAACGGCGCATCGTCATCGCCGGAAATATGTTAAAAGACACCGATTACTCGATCAACTTTATCGCAGACTGTGTGGGCTGCGACAATTATTCCTATTTTACAAAGCTGTTTAAAAAGCAGACCGGATTTACGCCGCGGGAATACCGGGCACAGTTTAAAAATGAATAAATGTTCTAATTTGACACAAAAAAATTGTAAAAGTTGTGATTTTGCTATTTTTATATCGCAAAATTGCAACTTTTCTTCGTCATTCTGACTAAAATATAATTATCAGAGGTGCACAAGATGTGCGAAAAGTCAATATGTGTAAAGGAGAAGACGTATGAAGAAGAAAGTATTATGTGCGTTACTCGTCGGAGCAATGACTGCATCACTTTTTGCAGGATGCGGAAGCAGCTCAGATGGAGGAAAAGAGACAACAACAAGTGGTACTGAATCAGGTGCAGCGCAGACAGGGGATGCCGCAGCTGATACAACTGAAGGATATCCGACAGAGATCGATATGACAGAAGACCCATACGAGGTTGCCATTCAGGTGGTTACACTTCCGGGTACTGATTTTTCACAGTATGAGGAACAGTTGGAGGAAGCCATCGATGAGATTACACTTCCGGCTATCAACTGTACCGTTGATCTGCAGTTCGTGTGGATCAGTGAAGTAAGCAATACCACAAGCATGGCAATTGCCGGTGACGAAAAAATCGATCTGGTTCACGTAGCAACTGTTCAGACCTTATCTACCATGGTTGGTTCTGAGATGCTTCTGGATATGAACCAGGACAATCTGTTACAGAACAGAGGAAGCAAGTTAGAAGAGCTTTTTGCAGACACCATGGAGGCTGGTAATGTCGATGGACAGCAGCTGGCAGTTCCGGCACTTGTCTACAATGCAAATGCCAACGGTATCATTTATAACAAAGACATGGCAGATGAACTTGGTATTGAGGTTCCGGAAAAGATTACGTTAGATGAGTTAGAGGACATCCTTTATCAGGTACATGAAGCAAACCCAGATGTTTATCCATACTTTACAGGAAAAGGTACTATGAACTACCTCGCATGGTTACAGCAGTATGAGAGCTTCGGTTCTGAGTCTTCTTACGGAATTGTACAGGATCCTGAGAACCCGGTAGTAGAGAACTTATATGCAACCGATATGTTCAAGGATTACTGTGTAAGAATGCAGAAATGGACAGCAGATGGTATCCAGCCAGGTGACCCGACCGATACATCCGATGCACAGACTTATTACGATGCAGGTAAGCTGTTCTCCGTAGTTGCAACGATCAACCCACAGCAGGAAGTAGACTGGAACCAGTACAGTGTTACACCGGGATTCGCTACCATGGTAGATGCATCCATCAACAACAAAGGTGTTACCGAGTACATGTGGGGAATCGCAGCAAACTGCGAGCGCCCGGACAAGGCAATGGATTTCCTGAACTTCTTATACAGCAATGCAGATGTAGCAAATATCCTCTCCTATGGTCTTGAGGGTGTGAACTACGAGATGAAGGATGGCTCTGACGATGTGATCGAGACAAACGGAACTTATATCCCGATGTTCTACCGCGGTGGTAATAAGAACGAGATGTATATCCAGAGCCCGGCCGATGAGAACTTCATCGAGGAGGAGCAGGAATTTGAATCAAGCGCAGATGTATCTCCACTTTGCGGATACATGTTTGATGACAGCGACTTCCAGACAGAGTCTTCCGTTATCTACTCTACGATCTTAGAGTACTTACCAAGACTTCAGAACGGAACATGCGCATCTGAGGAAGAGACTTTAGCACTGATTGATGAATTTAACGAAGCATTAGACGCAGCAGGCATCAACGATGTCATTGCAGCAAACCAGGAACAGATAGATGCATATCTTGCAGCACAATAAATAAGAAACAGAGCTTTTGGGACTGCGGGAGGGGAAATCCTAATCCTCTCCCGCGTTTTTTCTAAAAAATACCGCGTTTTTAATATGAGGGAATCGATATGAGCAGAGAAAAAAATAGGAAAACAGGAAAAACAATGAAGAAGAAAACGAGCTGGAAGCACTGGCTTCCGTTTTACATAATGTTCATCCCGGGACTGGCGTATCTGTTGATCAACAACTACCTTCCGCTTTATGGTTTACAGCTTGCATTCAAGCAGTTCAGTTACCGGAAGGGAATCACCGGCAGTGACTGGATTGGATTTAAGAACTTTAAGTTCCTTTTTGCAACGAAGGACGCATTTATCATGATCCGCAACACGCTGTTATACAATATCATCTGGATTTTGATCGGTATTGTACTCGGTGTGACCGTTGCAATTCTGTTCAATGAGATATTGAACAAGACCGCAAAGAAATTTTATCAGACTGCAATCTTACTGCCATACCTGATGTCCATGGTTGTTGTGGCATATCTGGTATACGCATTCTTATCCACAGACACAGGACTTGTCAACAACACGATCTTAGAGGGATGGCTCGGAAAAGACGGCGTGGCATGGTACTCGGAGAGCAAATACTGGCCGTTTATCCTGACCTTCGTACAGCAGTGGAAACAGATCGGATTCGGAATGTTACTGTACTTATCCAGCCTTGTCGGAATTGACAAGACCTACTATGAGGCAGCCATGTTAGACGGTGCAACCAAATGGCAGCAGATTAAGGCTATCACATTACCGTTATTAAAACCAACGATCGTAATGCTTATGATATTAAACATCGGACAGATCTTCCGTTCCGATTTCGGATTGTTCTACCAGGTGCCGATGAACCAGGGCGCGCTCTACAGCACGACACAGACCATTGATACCTATGTGTTCCGCGCATTGTTAGTCAACAATAACATGGGTATGTCAGCGGCAGCCAGCTTCTTACAGTCTGTGGTAGGATTTATCTTTATCGTTGCAGCTAATACGATCGTCCGCAAGATGGATGAAAACAGTTCGTTGTTCTAGGAGGTGTGAGTATGGTATCAAAAGATCAGAAAAGATGGCGCATCGCAGCACATATTGTGATGATCCTGATGTCGCTGCTTGCAATTATGCCGTTTATTTTACTTATTATTGCGTCATTTACGGATGAGACAGTTGCACTGCTCAACGGTTACAGCTATTTCCCGGAAAAATTATCACTGGATGCATATAGATATATTATACAAAATGCATCAACATTCGTGAGAGCATATGGAATTACAATTTTGGTCACAGTAGTGGGAACACTGGTATCGGTCGTCCTTACCGCACTTACCGCGTATGTGTTGTCCAAGAAAAATCTTCCGGGTGTGAAGGTGATGAACTTTATGGTAGTATTCACGATGCTGTTCAACGGCGGACTGGTTGCAACCTACATCAGCTACGTCACAATTTTTAACATTAAAAATACGATTTTTGCACTGTTAGTGCCGAACCTGTTAATGAATGCATTTATGATCATGCTGGCAAGAAACTACTTCGAGAACAGTATTCCGGAGGAAATCTACGAGTCCGCGAGAATCGATGGAGCGAGCGAGATGTGTATTTTTGTCAAACTGGTACTTCCGCTTTCCGTGCCAATCTTAGCAACGGTTGCGCTGATGGGCGGAATCGCATACTGGAACGACTGGCAGAACTCCCTTTATTATATCGATGATAAGAGCTTATATTCTATACAGGCGGTGTTAAACTCCATCAATGAAGGTGTTGCAGCGATCGCATCCCTTGGAAACAGCGCCGGCGTATCATCCGCAGACCTGCCGACAACAACGATCCGTATGGCAATCGCAGTTGTCGGAATCCTGCCGATATTAATTATCTATCCGTTCTTCCAGAAGTATTTTGCAAAAGGACTTATGGCAGGAGCAGTAAAAGGCTGATATTTGGGCAGTAACCGGATTGTGATCAGGAGGTATTATGGGTAACAAAAATTACGAGGAACAGATAAAAAATCTGCTGGCACAGATGACTTTGTCAGAAAAGGTCGGGCAGCTGCAGCAGTGCGGACCATCGCTTGTGGGAGCGTTTGACGTCAGCTTTGAGGAATTACTCAACATGATGTTCGATGGAAAAATCAGTGAGGAGGAGTTCGGAAAGCTGATGAGCACGGCAGAGCAGGACTTCCACGAGGAGGATCTGCGCGCCGGAAAAATCGGTTCTTACAACGGTGTGTCCGGTGCCGGGACGGTAAACCGGCTGCAGAAGATTGCAGTCGAGGAGACCAGACTTGGTATTCCATTGATCTTTGGCTGCGATGTCATCCACGGGCATAAGACCGTCACACCGATCCCGCTGGCAGAGTCCTGCGCGTGGGAGTCGGAGCTCTGGGAGAAAACAGGGCGCATGGCAGCACAGGAGGCAACCTCATGCGGAATTGACATGACGTTTGCACCGATGGTGGACGTGGCAAAGGATGCCAGATGGGGCAGAGTCAGCGAGGGTGCCGGAGAGGAAGCCATGCTTGCGGCAGATTACGGCGTTGCCAAGGTAAAGGGGTATCAGGGCACCGATCTGACCGACGAGGATACGATGGTGGCGTGTGTCAAGCATTTTGCCGGATATGGTGCGGCAGAGGCAGGACGAGACTACAACCGGGTAGATATGTCCATGCAGCGGCTTTACGAGGAATATCTGCCGGGCTACGAGGCGTGCATCAAGGCAGGTGCGCGTGCGATCATGCCGGCATTTAACGATATCAACGGCGTGCCGTGTTCCGTCAATCGCTGGCTGCTCACCGATGTGCTCCGCGGCGACTGGGGATTTGACGGAATGACCGTCAGCGATGCCAATG
>CAVCFM010000140.1:0-2082 GCA_963601305.1 bacterium
TCGATCAAGAGAAAACAGAAAATCGGGAATGCGATCCGCCCGATCCCGCGCATGATGGAATAGATCTGATACAGGTTCTCATAGCCCGGCATATACAAATACCGTGCCAGCACCCCTGCCGCCAGATGGTCGATAAACATCGTGATAATTGCAATTAATTTTAGCGTGCTTCCGCTCAAGCATTTTTTCGTCATTGCTGCCTCCCTGAAAAATATCCCCTGTGCCACCAGGCGCATATCGAAAAAGAGAGCGCCGGCAATCGCGCTGCGCTCTCTTTTGGTCTGTCTGTTATCCTACAAATTCGCTGACACATCTGCGGTATGCTGCCACCGGGTCTGCTGCCTGGGTGATCGGTCTTCCAACCACAATATAATCGGAGCCTAATTCCCGTGCCTTTGCAGGTGTTGTCACACGCTTCTGGTCGCCCACATCTCCGTCTGCAAAACGGACTCCCGGCGTGATGGTAAGGAACTTCTCTCCGCACACATCATGTACCTTGCCTGCCTCAAGCGGTGAGCAAACGACACCGTCCAATCCTGCTTCCATCGTGTTCTTCGCATAATGCATAACCGTCTCATCAATCGGACGCTCAATCCACAATTCTTCCTGCATTACTTCCTCGCTGGTGGAGGTCAGCTGGGTAACCGCGATCAGTAACGGTCTGGTTCCATCCGGTCTGGTAAGTCCCTCGATCGCAGCCTGCATCATCGCCTTTGTTCCCGCTGCATGCACGTTGCACATATCAACATCCAATCCGGACAATACGGTCATCGCCTTTTTTACCGTATTCGGAATATCATGTAACTTCAGATCCAGGAAAATCTTGTGTCCCATGGACTTGATCGTCCGCACAATTTCCGGTCCCTCTGCATAAAAAAGTTCCATTCCGATTTTTACAAACGGCTTCTCATCTTTGAACTTTCCTAAAAACTCGATCACTTCTTCTTTGCTGTTAAAATCACATGCAATGATAACGTCTCTTCCCATGCTTCCTCCTCTATGAATCCGTTTACGCTCAAAATATCATTGCAATTATACACTTCCGCCTAATGTTTGGCAAGGGCATCCGGCAGTTTCTTCCAAAGAATCTGAGGCTGGGGATTTTTCAAGGTAAATGCAACACCCTGTTGCACTTACTCTGAAAAATCAGGTGTGTTGCATTTACTTTGACAGTTCTTTCTTTTTTCTCTTGTTTTTCAAGCTCCTTTCCTGTCCAATTATCTTAGCCATCCTGGCTAATCTTACTATCAGAAAGGATATCTTATGAAAAACAAAAGTTCAAAACACCTTACTATTGATGAGCGTATTCGCATTGATTCTCTTCTCTCTGAAGGCTTTTCTTTGCGTTATATCGCTGACAGACTAGGCAAATCTCCTTCTACCATTTCTCGCGAGATTAAGAAGCACTCTATCACTCATTTCCCGCGTCATTGTGATTGTGTCAATTCTCCTTCCTGTCACTGCAAACATGTCTGTGGTGCCTCTTCCTGCCGCAAAAAGTGCAAATTCTGTTCCAAAGCACGCAAGCATTGCGTTGATTATGTGCAGCTCTTCTGTGACACACTTATTTCCAGTCCGCTTCATCTTTGCAACTCCTGCAATAAAAGTAATTTCTGCCACCTTGAGCAGCGCCATTATTCCGGTCTCTCTGCCCAGCAACAGTATCGCGACACGCTTATCAGTTCCCGCGATGGTTTTGACCTTACTGCCCAGGAACTTTCCACTATCAATTCCATCGTTTCTCCACTTGTTTCACGCGGGCAATCCATTTATCACATCATTCAGTCCAACAAGGATTCCCTCCCTGTCAGCGAATCTACCCTGCGTCGTTTGATCGGTAGCTGCGAACTTGATATCCGGCCCATTGACCTTCCGGAAGCTGTAAAACGCAAGCCTCGTCGTAAGCCCTCCTCCCATTCCGCCCCTTCTGTTTCCAAGGCAGGGCACCTTTATGCAGATTACCTTTCTTATATTCAGACACACGATATCCCTGTTGTTCAAATGGATTGTGTAGAAGGTATCCAGATCGATTCCTGCGCTGTTTTAAGCCTCCACTTTGTTCCTTTTCATATGCAGCTCTAC
>CAVCFM010000141.1:0-5555 GCA_963601305.1 bacterium
GAAGTTATTTTGACAGAGGCGGGTGTTTTGCCGGAACATATTTCGGTGACGGATGTCTGTACCTGTTGCAACCCAAAGGTACTTTTTTCACATCGGGCGAGCCATGGAAAACGTGGCGGTCTTGGAGGATTTTTGTGCATCAAAGATAAAGAGAGGTAAGAAAAATGGAAAGACAACAGTATGTAGATTACATCGTGGAGGAGACAAAAAAGATTCTTGCGATCGACAGCCCAAGTGGTTTTACAAAAGAGGTTGCGGAGTATGTAATGCAGGCTTACAGAAGCCTTGGTTATGAGCCGGAACTTACCGTAAAAGGCGGTGTGTTTGTAAAAATCGGTGGCAAAGATGAAAAAAATGCAGTGCAGGTGGAAGCACATATTGATACATTGGGCGCCATGGTGCGGGAGATTAAGAGCAATGGACGTCTCAAAGTGACGCCGATCGGCGGTATGAATGCGAACAATGCAGAGGCGGAAAACTGCCGGATCCATGCGAGATTTGGAGATACATTTGAGGGAACCTTACAGCTCTGCGATGCATCCGTCCATGTGAACGGCGATTACAATGACAAAAAGCGTACCTTCGATGAGGTGGAGGTCGTCATTGACGAGGATGTAAATACCAAAGAGGATGTGGAAAAACTTGGCATTTCCGTGGGCGATTATGTATGTTTTGACCCGCGTACCGTTGTCACTAAGAGCGGTTACATCAAGAGCCGTTTCTTAGATGACAAGTTAAGCGTCGGAATTCTTTTGGGATATGCAAAATATTTAAAAGAGGAACATATTGAGCCGGAGCGCACCATTTATCATCACATTACGGTATATGAGGAAGTGGGACACGGCGGAGCAGCATCCATTCCAGCAGGGGTAACCGAGGTGCTCTCTGTGGATATGGGATGTATCGGCGAGGGACTGACCTGCAAGGAGACACAGGTGTCCATCTGTGCAAAGGATAGCAGAGGACCATATAATTACGATGTGGTAACCGGACTTATCACAGCGGCAAAGAAGCTGGATCTGGATTACGCGGTGGATGTGTACCCTTACTATGGCTCCGATGCGGATGTGGCACTGACCGCCGGATATGATGTGCGCCATGGACTGATCGGTGCCGGTGTGTATGCATCCCACGGATATGAGAGAAGCCATGTGAAGGGCGTAGAAAATACATTTGCGCTTCTGACTGGATATCTCGGTTAAGAAAACCTTAATAAATTCATAGGATTATCTTTATTGCATCAACAGACCTCCCATGCTAGACTGACTGTATTAAAACACTTAGTACAGTTAAAACAGATGGGAGGTTTTGATTTGATTCAGCTAAATTACCGTGATTCGAAACCGATTTATGAACAAATCAAAGATGGGTTCCGCAAGCTGATTATTTCCAATTCGCTTACGGCAAATGAAAAATTGCCATCCGTCCGGGAACTGGCTTCGGGGCTGGCAATCAACCCAAACACGATACAAAAAGCGTATCATGATTTGGAGAGTGAGGGATATATTTATACTGTGGCTGGCAAGGGCAGTTTTGTAGCGGAGCATAAAGAGGTCTTTGATACAAGAGAACATGAATTGTTAGAGGAGTTTGACGAGATTGTGGAGGAATTGTATTTCTTATCCGTTGGAAAAGAAACACTCAAGGAACGCATTGACAAACTCACAAAAGGAGGGGAAGAGGCATGATAGAAGTTACGGACTTAAAAAAGTCTTTTGATGGGTTTTTGGCGTTGCAGGGTGTGAACATGCATGTGAAAAAAGGTGCGATCTACGGTCTGGTGGGACCGAACGGTGCCGGCAAATCCACATTGATCCGCCATCTCACTGGAATTTACCAGCCGGATGAGGGAACCGTGCTGATCAAGGGGGAGCCTGTGTATGAGAACCGGCAGGTAAAAGCCAAAATGGCATATATTCCGGATGATCTATTTTATTTTATGCAGGCGGACACCATGGAGATGAAGCGTTATTATCAGGGGATTTATCCGCAGTTTGATGAAAAGCTTTTTTACCGGATGCAGGAATTTTTCCCAAATATCGATGTCAAAAGAGGAATCCGCAGACTGTCGAAGGGAATGCAGAAACAGGTGGCATTCTGGCTCGCAATCTGCTGCAAACCGGAGCTGATGATCTTGGATGAGCCGGTCGATGGACTTGATCCGGTTATGCGCCGCCAGATATGGAGTGTTGTGATGTCGGAAGTGGCAGAGCACGATATGACTGTATTGGTATCATCACATAACTTAAGAGAGCTCGAGGATGTGTGCGACCATGTGGGGATCATGCATCAGGGCAAATTAATGATAGAGCGCTCGCTGTCCGATTTACAGGGAAGCGTCTCGAAGATACAGGTGGCATGCCAGAGCGGAATGCCAAAGCTTCCAGAGAATTTTGAGGTGCTTCACATGTCAAATACCGGAAGGGTATACACACTGATCGTAAAAGGCGATGCAAAGGCAGCAGTGGCGGAGCTTTCGAAAAGTAACCCGATGATCGTGGATGTGCTGCCGCTTACATTAGAGGAGATATTTATTTATGAGATGGGAGGTGCGAACTATGAAGTCAAAGACATCCTGTTTTAATCGTACCATTTTTACAAAAAACATTACCATGTTCTGGCCGCTTTGGGTGGTATATTTAGCTTATCTGATCTGTTCTGAGCCGCTTATTATCTGGCGGGCTTTGACGGCAGACTATTACGGCAGCACCATCGATGCCACATCCAAAGCCTACTATATTATGGAAGGTGCGGTAAGTATTCAGGTAACGCCGATCCCGACATTTTTATTTGCGATGGCAGCAGGGCTTGCAGTATTTTCCTATCTGTATTCTTCCCGCAATGCCAACATGATCCATGCACTTCCGGTAAACCGTAAGGAGTTATACATAACAAACTATCTGTCCGGACTGACGTTTCTGGTGGTGCCGCAGGTGGTAGTGTTTGTGATAACACTTCTGGTGTGCCTGGCAAATCAGATTACCTGTATCCAGTATCTGTTTATGGGATTGCTGGCATCCTTAGGCGTGGCATTTTTTGCCTATTCCATGTCAGTGTTTGTCGCAATGTTTACCGGAAATATCATTGCAATGCCGATCTTTTTTCTGGTGCTGAATTACCTGTATGTGGGATGCCTGTTTTTGGTGAATATGATCATCAGCACCGTAAACTATGGCATTTCCGATTTCTGGAATCCGGGAAAAGCGTGCGTGCTTTCTCCGATGTACTATCTGAATAACAATCTCCGTGCCAATGTGATCTATGGCACCAATAATGGGTTAGATACGATAAAAGGCATTGAGATTAAGGGATTAGGCCTGGTTGCAGGCTATGCAGTGGCGGCAGTGGTATTCGCCATTGTGTCATATGAGATATACAGAAAGCGCCAGATCGAGACAGCGGGAGACTGGGTAAGTGTTCCTGTCGTCAAGCCGATCTTCCGGTGGGGCGTGGGAATGTGTGGCGGAATTCTTCTGACGATGTTCCTTATATATACACTGGCATACAACAGTGATGGCGGCTATTATTTTGGATGGATTGTCGCAGGAGTGGCAGTGTTTGGCTGCGTGTGCTTCTTTGCAGCGGAGATGCTCCTTAGCAAGAAGTTTAAGGTGTTCCATAAAAAACGCATCGCGGAGTGCGGTGTTTTCCTGGCGGTATCCGTGCTGTTTCTGACACTGTTTAAACTGGATGCATTCGGAATGGAGCGGCTTGTGCCGGATAAGGATGAGATAGCGGCAGCGTTTGTCAATATGGACTATCCAGTGGAAGTGACTGCGGAGGACATGGATGAGTTTTTAGACCTGCACAGACAGATCATTGCCGACAAAAAAGCATATCTTGCAAATGCACAGAATGAAAAAGGGTACTATTACACGACGATCCGCTACTATTTAAAGGATGGAAGCAGCATAGAGCGGCGTTATCCAATTCCGGTGACGGATGAGTATTTAGAAGACAGTGAGAGCCCGGCTTCTAAATTTCTGGAGTGGGAGAACCGCAAGGAAAATCTGATGTATCAGTTGTTCGGAAGAAATTACGAAGAGAACAGCTATTATTCCGGAAATATGGACCGCTACAATGCACAGGGAGAATACAATAACTATAACTTAACTGCAGAGGAGACCAATCGCCTCGTGGAGGCTGTGCAGGCAGATATCGAGGATGGAAACCTTGCAAAATATTACCTCTACAGCAAGGGAGAGAATGGCGAGTCCTACATCAACATTTTCGGATTTGATTTTAACAATAAGAATTATATCGATAACTGGAATTACTATTATCGGTACGGACAGACGGATGAAAGTGGTTACAGCGATGGCTATTATTATGAGACAGCCATCACGGGTTCCTCAAATTCCGTGAATTTCGGACCGGATTGCAAGCATATGATCGAGACGTTAAAAGAACTGGGGATCATTGATGATACCTGGAAACTGATGACAAGCAGTGAATATGATATGGTAGAACAGTAAAATGTACGTGGTTGACGTACAAAAAAAGACGGAATGGTTGTTATTCCGTCTTTTTTAGTGTAAACTAAAAGTGCGCGAAAATGCGTTCCCATAAAAATGGGAGAGAGTAAAACCAGGAGAGTTACATGGCAGAGAAAAAACATATCGTATTTAAAATAGAACCGGGCAGTATTGCTGAGGAGATGGAGATAGAGCCGGGAGACCGTCTGATCTCAATCAATGACAAGGAGATAGACGATGTCTTTGACTATCACTATCTGATCCACGATGAATATCTGGTGGTGCTTGTGGAAAAGCCGGATGGAGAACAGTGGGAGCTTGAGATTGAAAAGGACTACGACGAGGATTTGGGAATTGAGTTTGAAAACGGTCTGATGGATGACTACAAATCCTGTCACAACAAATGTATATTCTGTTTTATCGACCAGATGCCAAAGGGCATGCGTGAGACCTTATATTTTAAGGATGACGATTCGAGACTTTCTTTTTTACAGGGGAATTATGTGACCTTGACGAATATGAAGGAAAAGGATCTAAATCGCATCATCAACTATCATCTGGCGCCGATCAATATCTCGGTGCAGACGACAAATCCCGAACTGCGCTGCAAGATGTTGAACAACCGCTTTGCGGGGGACGCCCTAAAGAAAATTGATCTGCTCTATGAGGGCGGCATCGAGATGAATGGGCAGATCGTGCTGTGCAAGGGCGTAAATGACGGGGCAGAGCTAGAGCGCTCTATCTCGGATCTGACCAGGTACCTGCCGTATATGGAGAGTGTGTCGGTGGTTCCAGTGGGACTTTCCAGGTATCGTGACGGCTTGTATCCGTTGGAGCCGTTTACGAAGGAGGACGCGAGGGAAGTGCTTGCGACGATCCACAAGTGGCAGGATATCTGTATGAAAAGTCATGGCACACATTTTATCCATGCAAGCGACGAGTGGTATCTGCTGGCGGAGATGGATCTGCCAGAGGAGGACAATTATGATGGCTATATCCAGCTGGAAAACGGCGTGGGCATGATAAGACTTCTGCTCGATGAATTCCGGGCGGCGCTCTTGGAGCTCGTTGCGGCACGTC
>CAVCFM010000142.1:0-15947 GCA_963601305.1 bacterium
CTTTCTGCACTTGTTATGTCTAATTCCGACATATCCAATCTTACCTTAATTTCAGCATCTGGAGCTTTTCGGGACAATAAAATTACAGTTTCCACATGCCCCGTATGTCCAAATTGGTCAACCGCCCGCACCCGCGCAAGCTCATAGCCCCCATCGCACAATATCCGCAAATCCCTCGCCAGCGTCGCAGAATCACAGCTGACATACACGATGCGCTCCGGCTGCATCTGAAGCATCGTCTCCAGACACTTCTCGTCGCAGCCCTTGCGAGGCGGGTCGACCACGATGACATCCGGGTGCAGCATATCCGCCTCTGCTCCAGCATGCCCGGATGCCCCGGTCTTATCTGTCTTGCGGCTCTCTCTCTCATAAAATTCCGGCAGGACTTCTTCCGCTTTTCCCACAAAAAACTCTGCATTTGTGATACCGTTTAGCGCGGCATTGTTTTTCGCATCCTCAATCGCCTGCGGGATAATCTCCACGCCGTAGACTTTTCCGGCGCGCTGTGCCAGGAAAAGTGAGATGGTTCCAATTCCGCAGTACAGATCCCAGACGGTCTCCTTCCCGGTAAGTCCGGCGTATTGCAGGGCAAGGCTGTATAATTTCTCGGTCTGCTCCGGGTTTACCTGGTAAAAAGACTGCGGTGAAATCCGGTATGCGATCGCAGTATCCGTCTTGGCAAACTCCCCGGTGCCCGCTGCAGACTTCTGCTCACCTGTTGCAGAAGTCTGCTCGCCCACTGCCTGGTCGCCTGCTGCGCCACAGCTGCGCAGATGAATATAATCTGTGATATAAGCCTGTCCCCAGATAGTCTTCGTCACATCACCTAGGATGACATTGGTCTTCTTCGTGTTCTGATTAAGCGAAATGCTGGTCATTCCATGGATGGCGCACAGCCTTTCAATCAGCTTCTCCTGTTTTGGAAGTGTCGTGCCATTGATGATCAGACAGACCATGATCTCCTCTGTCGTAAATCCATAGCGGATCAGCACATGGCGCACCAGTCCTTTACCTGTGGTTTCCTCATACGGTGCAATCCCATATTCCTTCATAAAATCCAGCACGATCCGGATGATCTCGCCGTTTACCGGGACGCCGAGCTTGCAGTCCTCCACCGGAATAATGCTGTGGGTTCTCGCCGCATAAAATCCGGCAATCGGATTTCCCTCTTTGTCCGTCCCCACCGGAAACTGCGCCTTATTGCGGTAACGGTAAGGATTGTCCATACCCACAATCGGTTCCGACACTGCATCAATCAACTCCTCTGGAAAACCTCCGATGCGGATCAGGTTGCCGCGCACCTTATTTTCCTTAAATGCAAGCTGCTTTTTATAGTCCATCGCCTGGATCTGGCAGCCGCCGCAACGCTTATGCAGCTCGCAGGCAGGCGTGACGCGGTATGGGGATGGTGTGACAATCTCCTCGACACGCGCATATCCATAATTTTTTTTCAGCTTTGTGACACGGGCTTTGATGACATCGCCAAGGATCGCATCTTTTACAAAAAAAGCCATCCCCTCGTGTTTTCCGATGCCCTCGCCATCTACTCCCATATCCTCGATTGTCAAATCAATCACATCATTTTTCTGCATTGAACTCTCCATTCTATTCTCACTTCATCCGTGCACGGAATTATGTTTCCTATTATACCAAAAGCAGCTTACGTTATTCGCAAGCTGCTCTCTTTTCGTCATGTCCCAATCTGGGACTGTTGCGCTCCGACAGGTTTTTTAGTCGCGTCCTGATCTGCGGATGTTACTCTCTAACAGACGGTTATATCCCTGCCACTCCACATTGTTCTCCGGTACACTTGCAAAAATTTCGCGGATTGTCTCCATCTTGGCATCGACATTGTCTGCAAAAGTAAGTGCCATTGCCTCCGGCAGCGCCGGTTTTTTCGGGGAACCGAATTCCAGCTCTCCGTGATGAGCTAAAATACAGTGTTTTAACTCGTTTGCAAGTCCCTGCGGGAATCCCGGAATCGTACGAATACGCTCGCCAACCATCTCTGCTCCGATCATGATGTGACCAAGCAGCTGTCCGGCATCGGTATAATCATTTGCCGGGAACGTGGAAAGTTCCTCTAGCTTACCGATATCATGGAAAATAGCTGCGGCTATCAGAAGGTCGCGGTTTAATATCGGATATGCCCCTGCAAAATAATCGCAGTGCTTTGCAACTGAAAGCGTATGCTCCAACAGTCCGCCCACAAAACCATGGTGCACTGTCTTGGCTGCGGAATGGAAGCGGAAACGCTTTGCGAACTCCTCGTCCTCCACAAAAAAGCTCTCCAACAGCTTTTTCAGATACGGCTGTTTTACGGAGGCAATCAATCCGCACAACTCACGATACATCTCATCAATATCTCTGGTGCTGACCGGCAGATAATCCTTCGGATCATACTCGCCCTCATCCACCTTGCGCACACGCTTTACGTTTAACTGCAGATTTCCCTGAAAACTGGTGATGTCACCCATAACTGCTATGTAATCCAAGGCATCAAACTCATCGATGCCCACAGAACCCGGCTCCCAAATCTTTGCGTCCAGGGTCCCTGTCTTATCCTGCAACACCAGATTGTCATACGGCTTTCCTGCTTTTGTCAAAAATGTCTGTTTTACTTTACACAGATAAACTTCATTAATTCTCTCGCCTTCACGCAGACTGTCAATATACTTCATTCATAACCTCTTCTCAACTCTTTATTGCAAAACGCTGACCTTCACGGTGCAGACAATCTCCTTGTACCCCTCCGTGCTCTGGCGTTCAACCACAATTTTAACATTTTCATCCGGAGACAGCCCTAAAAGCTTGTTCTCGTAGGATTCTACATTGTAGATGGCTTCCCCGTCCATCTTTGTAATGACATCACCGCTCTGCAGACCTGCTGCCATCGCCGGTGAATCCATTGTTACTTCTTTAATATATGCGCCCTTCGGGATGTCATATTCATTGGCAATATCATTGGTCACCGTGGAAAGTTCCAGACCAATGTACGGCACATCCTGATTGTTGGACAGCATCTCGATGATCGACTTCAGCTCAGATATGGAAATCGCAGTCAGTGTACTCTCATCTCCGGCGCTGCTGTAATCCTGCATGACAAGACCGATAACCTCGCCCTCGACATTGATGATGGCACCACTGCCGCCCTCATTTCCGACAATATCGGTGGTAAACACCGTGTAATTGTGATCCACCGTCGAAATACTGTTGTTCGTCGACGTGATATTTCCCGTCAGCACGGAATAATTCGTTCCAAGCGGACTGCCGACCGCAATCGCGATCATGCCCTGCGTTGTAGTCAGGGAATTGCCCAGCGTCGCCACCGCGATGGCATCTAGCGTATCCTCATCGACATCCGCCCTCGGAACCGAAAGGATTGCGATACCGGTATTGCCGTCATATTTTTTCATCGTCGCTGCAACCGACACATCGTTGATAAATGTCACGTAAACCTGTTCCACATCGGAAATCACCTTGCGCTCGGTCAGTATCAACAGTTCCTGTCCATTGTCCGCCACGATGATCCCGGATGCCTGTCCCTTGCTCTCGTAGGCGTTGTTGAACCAGTCCGTGTCACTTTTCACTCCGGTGACCGTCACGACAAATTTATTTGCCTCGCGTCCTACCGCGTAGAGCTCATTCTGAAGATTCTGGAAATCCGCGATCGTAACCCGCTGCGGCTCCTCCTCCGGTGTCTCCGTCTCCTCGCTCTCTGTCGTCTCGCTTTCCGGCTCGGTCCCTGTCTCCTCCGTCTCCGTGTCCACGGCTTCCGTCTCCTCCGTGGCTGCCAGGTCATCCCGCGGTATCGTCACCACCGGATCTTCCTGTGGGTGCAGGCGCTCTTCCAGGCGTGGCTCAAGCAGCGCAAACACCAAGCTTACGATGACACCGAACAGTACTGCAAGCCCCATTACGTAGCCCGCATATATAAGCATCCGCCGTTTGTTGATCGGCTTTTCTTTGATTTTTTCATTGATAAAAGAAAATGGTTCTTTTTCCTTGTTATCCTGCATGATTTTCCCCTTTTCTAATGTGAACTCCGTTCACGATTGCGCGCTGTAATGCACGAATGTGTGCTCCGCCACACTTTTTTTGCGAAAACCGTACCGTACATATTATAAAATGAAACAGATGCCCTTGCAATAGTTTCTTTTATTCATATATAATGTACTTTAGACGGCGATATGCGCCGGCAAATATTTCCAAAGGGATTTGATTTTGATATGAATGACAAAGTTTTAAAAACACTTGAGTACAATAAAATTATTGAGCAGCTGGCAGAATACGCGTTCAGCGAGCAGGCAAAAAAGCGCTGCCGCAAGCTGCGCCCCATCACGGATAAGGCAGTCATCGAGGAGCTCCAGTTACAGACCAAGGATGCGCTCAGCCGCATTTTTAAAAGCGGTTCCCTGTCCTTTTCCGGCGTGCGGGACATCGGGGACTCCCTAAAGCGTCTTGAGATCGGCGGCTCCTTAAGCGCCATCGAGCTGCTTCGGGTATGCTCCCTTCTTGAGGCTGCCAAGCGCGCGAAGGCTTATGCCCGCTCCAAGGCAGACCGCGGGGATGACGAGGAGGTAAGCGACTCCCTGACTGCATTTTTTGCCCAGATAGAACCACTTACTCCGCTGCACGACGAGATCCGCCGCTGCATCCTCTCCGAGGAGGAGATCGCAGACGATGCCAGCAGCACGTTAAAATCCATCCGTCGCTCCATGCGCGGCATGAACGATAAGATCCGCGCGCAGATGAATTCCATGATCAACAACACGACCACCCGCAGCTATCTGCAGGACACCGTGATCACGATGCGCGACGGACGCTACTGTCTGCCGGTAAAAGCAGAGGCGAAGTCCCAGATCCCAGGTATGATCCACGACCAGTCCTCCTCCGGCTCCACACTTTTTATCGAGCCTATGGCAGTTGTAAATCTCAACAACGAGTACAAGGAATTACTGCTTCGCGAGCAGGACGAGATTGAGGCGATTTTAGCCGATCTGAGCAATCAGACCGCAGTTTACACGGAGCAGCTGCGCACCGATTACCAGGTTCTCACCGAGCTGGACTTTATCTTCGCAAAGGCTTCCTATGCCAAAACCTACAACGGAGTCGCTCCGACGTTTAACGAGGATGGACGCATCTCTATCCGCCGCGGACGCCACCCGCTTTTAGACCAGAAAAAAGTTGTGCCTATCGATGTGCGTCTCGGCGACGACTTCCAGCTTCTGATCGTCACCGGACCAAATACCGGTGGTAAGACCGTCTCCTTAAAAACCGTGGGACTCTTAACGCTGATGGGCCAGGCTGGACTCCATATCCCAGCCTCCGAGCGCTCCGAGCTTGGCATTTTTGAGGAAGTGTTTGCGGACATCGGCGATGAACAGAGTATCGAGCAGTCTTTGAGTACGTTCTCCTCGCACATGACGAACATCATCCGGATTTTGGACGCGGCAACCGACCGCTCCTTAGTACTTTTCGATGAGCTCTGTGCGGGAACTGACCCGACGGAGGGTGCCGCTCTTGCAATCTCCATTTTGTCACGCCTGCAGATGTACGGTGCAAAAATTATGGCAACCACCCACTACAGTGAGTTGAAAGTTTTTGCCCTCTCCACCCCGAATGTGGAAAACGCATGCTGTGAATTTGACGTGGAGACACTAAGTCCGACCTACCGCCTTCTCATCGGTATTCCGGGTAAAAGTAACGCTTTTGCCATCTCCGAGAAGCTGGGCTTAAGCAGTGACGTGATCGAGGATGCAAAGGGCCGCATCAGCGAGAGCGATGAGAACTTCGAGGATCTGCTGGCAGACTTGGAGAAGAGCCGCATTACCATCGAGCGCGAACAGCTTGAGATTAACCAGTATAAGGAAGAAATCCGCTCCCTCAAGGAGAAGTTAGAGCAAAAACAGGAACGCCTGGACTTAAGCCGCGACAAGATTCTGCGTGATGCCAACGAACAGGCTTATAATATCATAAAAGAAGCCAAGGACCTCGCCGACGAGACGATCCGTAATTTCAACAAATACGGTCAGGCGGGCGCACCGATGGCTCAGATGGAAAAGGAGCGCACCAAACTGCGCGGCAAGATGAATGATGCCCAGCAGAAAATGGCAGACCAGAAAAAACAGACTGCCACGAACCATCCGGCTCCGAAGGATCTGCACATCGGCGACAGCGTCAAGGTGCTCAGCATGAATTTAAAGGGAACCGTACATTCCCTTCCGAATGCCAAGGGCGACCTTTTTGTCCAGATGGGAATCCTTCGCTCACAGGTCAATATCAAAGACCTGATCCTGCTTCCGGATGACACGGCAGCCAACAATAAGAAATTCAACAAGACCGGTGCCGGCAAGATCAAGATGAGCAAGTCCGCTTCTGTCTCCACCGAGATCAATCTGATCGGCAAGACGACCGACGAGGCGATTGCCCTGTTAGATAAATACTTAGATGACGCATATCTCGCCCATCTTCCTTCCGTCCGCATTGTGCACGGCAAGGGAACCGGTGCACTGCGCAATGCCGTGCAGGCGCATCTCCGCCGTTTAAAATATGTAAAATCCTTCCATCTCGGAGAATTTGGAGAGGGAGATGCCGGCGTGACGATCGCCGAATTCAAATAGAGAGGAGTGTATGAATATGGCAGCAAAACAAAAAATTTTAATTGTGGATGACGACAATAACATTGCCGAACTGATCTCTTTGTATCTGACCAAGGAATGCTTTGACACAAAGATTGTCAATGACGGGGAAGAGGCTTTGGTTGCCTTCGAGCAGTACAATCCGAACCTGATCCTGTTAGACCTGATGCTTCCCGGCATCGACGGCTATCAGGTCTGCCGCGAGGTTCGCGCAAAGGCAAATGTTCCGATCATCATGCTCTCGGCAAAAGGTGAGATTTTTGACAAAGTGCTGGGACTTGAATTGGGGGCAGACGATTATATCATGAAACCGTTCGATTCGAAGGAGCTTGTGGCGCGCGTAAAGGCGGTTTTAAGGCGTTATCAGCCTGCCAAGGCAGCGGAACCCACCCCAGAGCTTAAATGCGTCAAATACGACAATCTGGTGGTCAATCTGTCCAACTACTCTGTCATCTACCGCGGTCAGGCAGTGGATATGCCGCCAAAGGAGCTGGAGCTGCTGTACTTTTTAGCTTCCTCCCCCAATCAGGTTTTTACCAGGGAACAGCTTTTAGACCATATCTGGGGCTATGAATATATCGGAGACACACGTACCGTGGACGTCCACGTAAAGCGTCTCCGCGAAAAGATTAAGGACACCGCCAACTGGAGCCTTGCAACTGTCTGGGGTATCGGTTACAAATTCGAGGTCCGTGAATCATGAAAAGCACACTTTATCCGAAACTGCTCGTGGGATATCTGCTCTACGGTGTGATCGGCTTTCTGATCGTTGCAACCTTTACCTACCACATTACCTTTCAGTTTGTGGAAAAAAAGGATGCCGCCAGTCTCTACCGGGAATCCGCGCAGATCTCCTCCACCTATGCAGAACATTACTACTCAAAAACCATGAGCCTGGAAGAGATTGAGACACAGCTTGGTGCGCTAAGTTCTTACCTGTCCGGCGAAATCTGGATCGTGGACACCAGAGGACGGATGATCGTCAACACGGCACATCCGGCACTGGCGGAAAACGGCGAAGTCATTGACGGATTCGATGTGACGGATTTTGGCAGCAGCTATTACCAGACCGGCACGTTCTACGGTTATTTTACCAATGACACGTTAAGCGTTTTCTCGCCGATCACCGTGAACTATAAGGTGCGCGGTTACGTGATCATCCACAAGCCGGTAAGCTCGCTTATCTCCTATGCAAACGGGCTTACCACGCTATCCTACCAGACGCTGGCACTGCTGTTTTTCGCAGCATTTATCGTACTGATACTGTTTACATACATCGTTTACATTCCGATCCGCAAGATCACAAAAGGCGCCGAGGAATATGCCAAGGGTAATTTTGAGGCAAAGATTGATGTCCATTCCAACGACGAGATCGGCTATCTTGCCGCATCGCTCAATTATATGGCAAATGAGCTGAATACGCTTGAAGAGGACCAGAAGAAGTTTGTCTCCAACGTTTCCCACGATTTCCGTTCTCCTTTGACTTCCATCAAGGGATATGTGGAGGCCATGATCGACGGCACCATCCCGCCGGAGATGCAGGAAAAATACTTAAACATCATCCTGTTTGAGACGGAGCGCTTGAACAAGCTTACACAGAGCCTGTTAGAGCTCAACAAGTTCGGCTCCCACGGTGTTATGCTGGATGTGACAAACTTTGATATCAACTACACCATCCGCATGACAGCCCAGACATTTGAAGGTATCTGCACGCAGAAGCGTATCTCCTTTGACCTGATCCTTACCGGTGAAAAGCTTTACGTTTCCGCAGATATGAGTAAGATCCAGCAGGTTATCTACAACCTGATCGACAACGCCATCAAGTTCAGCCACCCGGATTCTACGATCACGATCGAGACCACAGAGCGAAACGATAAAATCTTTGTGTCTGTCAAGGACACCGGCATCGGTATTCCCAAAGACAGCATCAAAAAAATCTGGGAGCGCTTCTATAAGACGGACCTCTCCCGGGGCAAGGATAAAAAAGGCACCGGCCTTGGTCTTTCCATTGTAAAAGAGATTATCAGCGCTCACGGCGAGAACATCAACTGTATCAGCACCGAGGGTGTCGGTACCGAGTTCATCTTCACGCTGCCGCTGGCAAAAGAATAGTAAAAAAGCCGGTTCTGTGCATTCCCTCACAGAACCGGCTTACTTTTTTCACGTTCTATTATTTTGGATAGTGATTAAACTAACTCAAGAACTACCTCTAAGGCACCGTCACCTTTACGCTGTCCAATCTTAACGATTCTGGTGTAACCACCGTTACGGTCAGCATACTTAGGAGCGATCTCATCGAATAATTTTGCAACAAGGTCAACTTCCTTGGTGTTTTTCTTCTTTCCAGCTGCCTCAGTCGGAACTTCTTTTACAGTGTAGAGAACTTTTAACATCTCTCTACGAGCATGAAGACGAGATGGGTTATCTTTCTTGATAGTCTTCTCAACTTCATCGTATACGGTAACTTTCTTGCCGTCTACTACTTCTTTTACTCTCTTGCCGTCTTTATCTTTGCGGGCAACTTTTGCCTTTACAGTAACTTCTTCGTAGTTGTCTTTCTCTTTTACTGCTAAAGCGATAAGTCCCTCAGCGATCTTACGAACTTCTTTTGCTTTTGCTTCTGTGGTAACGATTCTGCCATTGTTTAATAATGCTGTTACCTGTCCTCTTAATAATGCCTTTCTCTGGCTAGAGGTTCTGCTTAATTTACGATACTTTGCCATTTTTTATTTCCTCCATTCTTGTGGTACATCCGGCAATGCCTTTTGGACTTACCTGCCCGATGCCGCGCGATTTCGCGCTTCTGGCTGACATACTCCATGCCGTATGGACTTACTGTTTCTGCCTACTCTTCACTCTGATTTAACTGAAGTCCTAACTCTTTTAACTTAGCAAGAACTTCTTCTAAGGACTTGCGTCCTAAGTTACGAACTTTCATCATGTCTTCCGGTGTTCTGTTGGTCAACTCCTCAACGGTGTTGATGCCAGCTCTCTTCAGACAGTTATAAGAACGAACAGAAAGCTCTAACTCATCGATGTTCATCTCAAGAACTTTCTCTTTTGCATTGTCTTCTTTCTCGATCATAACATCAGCCTGCTGTGCAGCTTCTGAAAGGTCGATGAAGAGACTTAAATGCTCGCTGAGCACCTTAGCAGCAAGGCTGACAGCCTCATCCGGCTCTAAGGTTCCATTGGTGTAAACATCCAATGTGAGCTTATCGTAGTCAGTGATCTGACCTACACGGGTATTCTCGATGGACAGGTTTACACGCTCAACCGGTGTATAGATAGAATCGATAGCGATCACGCCAATCGGAATATCTTCTGTCTTATTCTTATCTGCGCTGACATAGCCTCTGCCCTTTGTAATGGTCAGCTCCATGTATAACTTGGAATCTGCGCCACCGTTTAAGTTGGCAATTACCAGATCCGGATTTAAAATCTGGATATCAGAATCTACCTGGATATCGGCTGCGGTCACTACGCCTTCGCCTTCGAATTCAATGTAAGCAACTTTAGGTTCATTTGTAGAGCTATTATTTCGGATGGCAAGATTCTTGATATTCATAATAATCTCAGTCACATCTTCCTTCACTCCAGGAATAGAACTGAACTCATGTAAGACACCGTCAATCTTAACCTGGCTAACAGCTGCACCTGGTAAAGAAGAAAGCATGATTCTTCTTAAAGAATTACCAAGGGTAGTACCGTAACCTCTTTCCAATGGTTCTACAACAAACTTTCCGTACTTCTTGTCTTCTGAAATTTCTGCGATCTCAATTTTTGGTTTTTGGAAATCGAACACTACAAAATCCCTCCTTCTCGGGTATTTGCTTATATAAAGTTGCTAATAAGCGGACAATTATTGTCCGCTTAATTGCGACTCTTACTTAGAATATAACTCGACGATAAGCATCTCATCAACTGGTACGTCGATCTGCTCTCTGGAAGGTAATTCTTTTACAGTTCCCTGTAATTTCTCAGCGTCAACATCTAACCATTCCGGTACTAATCTGCCACCGGTTACTTCCACGATGTCTTTCATTCTCTGAAGGCCTTTGCTCTTCTCTCTGATCTCGATAACATCACCAGCTTTTACTAAGTAAGACGGAATGTTTACCTGCTTGCCGTTTACTAAAACGAACTTGTGATCAACGATCTGTCTAGCTTCTTTTCTGGTTCTTGCGAATCCCATACGGAATACTACGTTATCTAATCTGGACTCTAACATGGTCATTAAGTTCTGACCAGTCATTCCTTTCATCTTATCAGCTCTCTCATAGTAGTTATGGAAAGGCTTCTCTAATACACCATAGATGAATTTAGCTTTCTGCTTCTCTCTCAACTGAAGACCGTACTCAGACATCTTCTTGTTGGCTCTTTTTAATTCTCTATTGGATTTCTTATCATATCCTAAATAACTTGGCTCTAAACCAAGGGATCTACATCTTTTCAGAACAGGAACTTTATTTACTGCCATTTTAGTCTCTACCTCCTAATTAAACTCTTCTGCGTTTTGGTGGGCGGCATCCATTATGAGGTACTGGAGTTACGTCTTTGATGCTTGTAACTTCAAGACCGCAAGCGGAGAGTGCACGGATTGCTGCTTCTCTTCCTGATCCTGGTCCCTTAACCATAACGTCAACTGTTTTTAAACCGTGTACTAAAGCTGCTTTAGTAGCAGTTTCTGCTGCCATCTGTGCAGCATATGGAGTAGATTTTCTTGAACCTCTAAATCCAAGACCACCGGCACTTGCCCATGATAAAGCATTACCCTCAGCATCTGTGATCGTTACGATCGTGTTATTGAAAGATGCCTGAATGTGTGCCTGTCCGCGTTCAACGTTTTTCTTTACGCGCTTTTTTGTCACTTTCTTTGTAACTTTAGCCATATCTAAACTAACCTACTTTCTCTAATTGGAAACCACAACGTGGTTTGCTATATCCATGATTATAATGTTACGAATTATTTCTTCTTGTTAGCAACAGTACGCTTTGGACCCTTGCGAGTTCTTGCGTTTGTCTTTGTCTTCTGTCCACGAACCGGGAGACCTTTTCTGTGACGGATTCCACGATAGCATCCGATCTCCTGAAGTCTCTTGATGTTCATGGCGATCTCACGTCTTAAATCACCTTCTACGAGCTGAGTCTCATCGATAACTGCGCTGATTCTCTTAACTTCGTCGTCTGTTAAATCTCTAACACGTGTGTTAGGGTCTACTTTTGCCTCTGCAAGGATGCGGTTGGAGCTTGTTCTACCGATTCCGTAGATATAGGTCAAACCGATCTCAACACGTTTTTCTCTTGGTAAATCTACACCTGCAATACGAGCCATGTGCTTTTTAACCTCCATTAATTCATCTGACACTGCATCCGCAGCATCTTGTTGTTTTCTGATTCCATCAAGTCACTTGACATCATGACTTTGTGGCATAAACTGCCATTTCAGAGAATGTGCAGATAGCAGCTCCGTTGTCCTCCGGCCTGAAATGTGTGCTTCCACCTATTCTCCTCTATTCAGATGATTCTCTTCCGCGCTCTCGGTATGTAAACGCGAAAAAGCAGCTATCCCTGCTGTCCATATGATAACAGCGTAAACAACCCTACCGGGTGTTCCACTGCAGCCGCACATAATGAATTGGTACAAACTTTTGCGCAGTTCGATACGCAAATAAGACAGCAACTAATTAGCCCTGTCTCTGTTTGTGTTTCGGATTCTCACAGATAATTCTGATGCTTCCTTTTCTCTTAATGACTTTGCATTTTTCGCAAATAGGTTTAACTGATGATCTTACCTTCACAGCAAATCCTCCTTTCCACAAGGGCTCTTTTTGACGCATGACACGCACAAAAAGGCACTATCCAAAAGTGTCCGTTTAGCATTATAGCACGAACACTGTTTAGAAGTCAACACTTTATTTATCTCTCCAGATAATTCTTCCTTTTGTCAGATCATATGGTGACATCTCAATTGTAACTTTGTCACCCGGAAGAATACGAATGAAGTTCATACGAAGTTTACCGCTGATCGTTGCTAAAATCTGGTGGCCGTTCTCAAGCTCCACCTTGAAGAATGCGTTTGGAAGCTTCTCCACAACGGTTCCTTCTACTTCGATTACATCTGCTTTTGACATGAATAAATCCTCCTGTTAAATGATTCTTATCAGTATTATATACTGTTGTTATATAGCTTCAATGCTCGTTTGACTGTAATATCGGTAATTCCTTCCTCCAAAACTGCGCCAACTTCCTCCGGAAGCTTTTTTATGATCTGAATGTGCTTTACACTCTTGCGCTTCGGCGCCTCTAACAGCTTTGTCGTTCCATTTACCAGATACACATATCTGTCATCCTTCTGTGAAACCAGATAAATCTGATTTCTGTCATGTCCTGACAGGGACCTTGCAAATTCTATGCTCATCTTTTATTTTATTCCTCCAATGCCTGCCGCAATCTCAGAATCTGTCAGTGTGAGTATCTCCGGTTCCCCTTCTGTGATCAGAATGGTATTCTCGTAGTGCGCCGACAGGGACATATCCTCTGTGATGACTGTCCAGTCGTCATCTAACCACAGCACCTCTGCCGAACCTGCATCTATCATCGGCTCGATCGCCAATGTCATGCCCGGCTTTAACTTAATGCCTCTGCGGAACTGTCTGAAATTCGGTATCTCAGGATCCTCATGAAGATGATTTCCAATTCCGTGGCCGCACAGATCCCGGACTACTCCATACCCAAAACTCTCTGCATAATCGCCGATCGCTCTGGATATCTCATGAAGGTGGTGTCCCGCCTTCGCATACCGGATACCTTCAAAAAAGCTCTGTCTCGTGCGCTCGATCAAAAGCCTTGCTTCCTCTGTAATCTCGCCCACACCGTGGGTACGCGCTGCATCGGAATGATATCCCTTATGGATAACTCCGATATCTAAGCTGACAATGTCACCTTCCGTAATAATGCGCTCGGGATGTGGAATTCCATGCACGACTTCCTCGTTGATGGACACACAGACTGACGCCGGATATCCCTGATAATTTTTGAAAGATGGCTCGCATCCATAGCTGCGAATCATTTCCTCACCAATTCTGTCAATCTCCATGGTTGACATTCCCGGTTTTAATTCTTTTTCCAAGCCCTCGTGAACTTTGGCCAGAATTTTTCCAGCCTCACGCATCAGCTCTATCTCACGGGGGGATTTAATCGTTACTGGCATAGTATAGACTCCATCTGCTATTCTCCTAAAATTGCCACGATATCCGCAAATACCTGCTCCATCGGCTGTGTGCCGTCTACAGTCTTAAGGATATTCTGTTTCTTATAATAGTCAATCAGTGGCTGTGTCTGCTCATGATAAACACTCAGACGCTTCTGTACAGTCTCTGGCTTATCATCGTCTCTTAATACAACTTCGCTGCCACAACGGTCGCAGATTCCCTCTACCTTGGTCGGGATAGACACAATGTGGTATGTAGCTCCGCAATTTAAGCAGGCGCGTCTGCCACCCATGCGCTTTACGATATTCTCATCCGGCACATCTACGTCTACCGCATAATCCATTTTCTGGTTAATCTTGGTAAGCGCTGCATCTAATGCCTCTGCCTGCGGAATGGTTCTTGGGAATCCATCTAATACAAAACCGTTTACACAGTCATCCTGTCCGATCCGGTCCATTACCAGGTCACATGTCAGTTCATCCGGTACAAGCAATCCCTGATCCATGTATTCCTTTGCCTTTTTTCCTAACTCGGTACCATTTTTGATGTTTGCACGGAAAATATCTCCGGTAGAGATATGTGGAATTCCATATTTATCGGCAATCTGTTTTGCCTGTGTTCCTTTTCCGGCTCCTGGAGCCCCTAACATGATAATTTTCATACGAACCTGCCCTTTCTTTACGCGCAAAATCGAAAGTAACGCTGAACTTACACGAAGCCCAGCGTTCCTTCCGAAATCTGACTTCCGCCAGATTAATCATTTAAAAATCCTTTATAGTAACGTACACGCATCTGTGACTCAATCTGCTTTAATGTCTCAATGACAACTCCTACAATAATGATGATGGATGTTCCACCGAAGGAAACATTAGCACCAAACACTCCGTTGAAGAAAATCGGTACGAATGCGATAAACGCAAGAGCAACTGCTCCTATAAAGACAATGTAGTTGAGTATCCGGTTCAGATAATCGCTGGTTGGCTTTCCAGGTCTGATACCCGGGATAAACCCACCTGCCTTCTTCATATTGTTCGCAACCTCCAATGGATTGAAGGTAATAGAAGTATAGAAGTACGCAAAAGCAATGATCAACACGATATATACCACCAAGCCGATGGAGTAAACCGGCTGACTCGGGTCGCACCAGTTAGACTGGGACATACCCTTTAAAATCTTGCTGCCAATACCTGTTCCGTTTCCCTTTCCAAGAAAACCGGCGATAATGACCGGAGTCTGTAACAGGGACTGTGCAAAGATAACCGGGATAACTCCACTGGTATTTACTTTGAGAGGAATGAATGTTGACTGACCGCCAACCTGCTTCCGTCCCTGAATTTTCTTGGAATACTGAACTGGGATTCTTCTCTCTCCGCCCTGCAGTAATACGACAAACAATACCATTGCAACAATGATCGCCAAGATAATCACTGCAGCTAAAATAGCCTTTGGAGCGGTTTTTCCGGTGATGAACTGTTCCCACAGGGTTCCCAGGTCATTCGGAATTCTTGAGATGATGTTGATGGTAAGTACGATAGAGATACCATTACCAACACCCTTCTCTGTGATTCGCTCACCAATCCACATTAACACTGCGGAACCAGCTGTCAATGCAAAGATAACTAAGATAATGGTAAGTACTCCCATTGCTCCGTCGTTATACTCTAAATATCCGTTCCGCTTAAATCCGATCGTCATGGCAATACCCTCGATGAGTGCCAGAGCAACCGTTAAATATCTCGTAATTTCGGCAATCTTTTTGCGGCCTTCCTCTCCGTCACGCTGCATTTCTTCCAATTTTGGAATTGCGATTGTAAGAAGCTGCATAATGATGGATGATGTAATGTACGGTGTGATGTTCAATGCAAATATGGACATATTATACAGAGAACCACCGGTTATGGCGTCAAAAAAGCCCATTCCATCAGCGGTCTGACTCGCAAACCAGCTTGCAATCATATCTCGATTTACACCAGGAATCGGAAGCTCGCTTCCGATTCTGATGACAATCAACATTAAAAATGTAAAAATAATTCTGTTACGAATATCTTTAATCTTAAATGCATTACGGAGTGTCTCAAGCATTAGATCACCT
>CAVCFM010000143.1:0-2053 GCA_963601305.1 bacterium
ATATGCGGACCGCAGAAAATGAACTCTACAGTGAACTGTCGCTGTCGCTTGGAGTTCCCAAGGATGAGATGGGGAACTATATCAAGGAACACATCAGTGGGATTGTGGAATAGAGAAATAAAAAACGTCAGACCGGAAAATTGCCGGGCTGACGTTTTTGGCTCTATGGGAAATGCTGTGCTGCGCCAAGGGATTGCCGGGCGCACACGTTATTTATACCGTGGTATTGACTCCGTTGACTGCGGCGTGCTCGTCCTCCTCCATTGGGATCACTAAGCATTTTTTGCCGTCGATGATCTGGGAGTGGATCTGTGTCACCTTTTCCGGTTTGACGCGGAGAATGACATCGTAGGTCTTGACAGCAGGGACATCCTCCTCGTCGTCGCTCTCCTCCACCGGAAGGGAACGGGTCTCCTCTAACTGCTGTTTTAAGTTTTCTACCTGATGGATCAGTTCTAACTTCTCTTTGCGCTTGCCGTTTGCCTCGACTAATTTCGGGTCAACTAACTGCTCGGCGGCAGGAAGTTCGTCAGAAAATACGTCCTCGTAGACTTTTCCGATGACGGCGGCCTGTTCCTCAGTGACACCGCTGTCGGCAAGCACATCTGCGATGGCAGTGGTGGTGACGATAACCGGCTCCGGTTCCGGCTCATCCTCGGCTACGACCGGGATCATATTGTTCAGGTTGTCCTGGATGTCCATGAAAATGGCATCGCTCTCCTCGTCGTCCTCGCCGATGACTTCTTTTACGATACTCTGGAAGGTTAATTTCTTCTCTGTGGCGGTAAATTTGGCGCCACAGCCAAGACCGGCTTCCATGAACTCCGCATGTGGAGTCTTGGTGTCTCTGGTGTAGAACATGACAGAGTGGATATCGGTGCTGCGGTCGGTAAAAGCAGGGAACACAAAACCGGTATCCGGCACACCTACGACCCAGTCACGGATACGTGGACCGATGCGGTTCTCGTCCTCGCGGTAGCCAAGTCCCGGCTTTGTCAGGGTCACAGGGCAGATGGCACACAGCAGATATTCGTATACCTCCTCTGACTCATCTAATTTGTTGTTGTCGGAGGTTTTCGTCATGACATCGTAGGCGTCATGGAATACGAGGATCAGGTAGTTGCCCACATAGCTGTAGCTCTCGATGACCAGATCGTAAAAGGCATCCATCAGCTCATCGCTCTTTAAGGCGCTCTCACGAAGTCCCATCAAAAACTGCTGTCTGCCGCCGGCAGCCTCCTCTGCGGCTGGGAACTCCAGCTCTAAGAGATTGTTCCCGATCGTGCCGGAGAGCACTTTTTTGGCAATTTCCAGATATTTATAAAATTCCTCATCCTCGAGATTTAAGAAAGTCTCGCCGATGGTTGTCACCTTGTTACGGTCCGCATCCACGTAACAGCCACACATTCTCGTGAAGGTGCAGGCGTCTTTTTTCATGCGCCGCTTCAACTCCAGGATATCTTTTTTATTCATAGTATGTATACTCCGTTTCTGTAAAATCAACAGCGCCGATGTTGTATCGACGCTAAATTTATTATAGTAGGATTGCGGGAGCGGCGCAAGGATGTTTTTTGACATATTTTATATTATCGTTTTGGGATAAGTTGTGGTATGATAAAAAGGATAGTGAATACGAGACGTGAATGGAGTTATTATGGCAAAGTTATATTTTTATTATGGCGCAATGGGCAGTTCCAAGACTGCAAATGCGCTGATGACACATTTTAATTATGAAGAGGTTGGACAGTGTGCGCTTTTGTGCAAACCGAAAGTGGATACCAGAGATGGCGTGGGAAAGGTACATTCCAGGATCGGGCTGGAGCATGAGTGCATTGCATTAGAGGAACTCGAAAAGATGTCGGAGCAGGAAATCCGTAAGTACGACTGCATCATTGTGGACGAGGTGCAGTTTGCAACGCCGGAGCAGGTGGATTTTTTATCGGATATTGTGGATTATATGGATGTGCCGGTGGTATGTTATGGATTGCGCGCCGATTTTCAGAATAAGCTGTTCCCGGGCAGTGAGAGGCTGATTGCAATCGCGGATGTGATC
>CAVCFM010000144.1:0-5561 GCA_963601305.1 bacterium
TGAGCTGTATCTGTATCGGATATTTTTCCGAGGACTGCAGATAAATCATCGAGCCGAAATAATCGTTCCAGAATCCCACCCCGTAAAACAACGATATGGAAGCTATCACCGGCCTGGAAAGCGGGAGCATTACCTTGGTAAATATCTGAAAATCATTGGCACCGTCCATATAGGATGCCTCATCTAATTCCGTCGGAAGCTCCGAAAAAAACTTTTTGATAATGATCATATTAAACGGGCTGATCAGTCCCGGCAGGATCAATGCCCAATAGGTATCGTAGAGACCGTAGGCACGGTACACGATAAAGGATGGGATCATTCCCCCTCCGAACAGCATCGTGACAATCACCAGATTCATAATCCAGTTTCTTCCCCGGAAATGCTTCTTGGACAACGGATATGCGAATGTCAGTGAAAACAGCATGCACAAGGTCGTTCCCACCGCCGTAAGTACGATGGAATTTTTCAGTCCTCTCAATATATTCGCTGTATTGATCGCATATTTATATGCATTAAGCGACCACACCGATGGCAGAATGAAAAATGCCTTTTCTGTCAATTCCTTCTCCGTCGCAAATGAACCTGCCAGGACATATAAAAACGGTAGTACGGTACTTATCGCGATCAGTCCGAGAACGACATAAATGATCACATCGATCACTCTGTCGCCGGGACTTTTCCGGATCCGGTTCTTTCTTTTTACCCCTCTCATCATCTTTCCCCCTCTCTAATATACGCCGCTCTCGCCAAACCATTTTGCAATACGGTCAGATGCCAGAACCAATATCATTCCGACAATCGATTTGAACATTCCAACTGCCGAGGAGAACGAATACATTCCGTTTTCAATACCCTTTGTATAGATATAGGTATCAAATACCTCTGCCCTTGCCAGATTCAGATCGTTTCTCATAAGGAAAATCTGCTCATAGCCTGTGTTCAAAATTCCGCCCACTCTTAGGATCAGCATCATAATGATGGTTCCCTTGATCGCCGGCAGAGTGATGTGCCACATCAGTCTCCAGCGTCCCGCACCGTCAACCCGCGCCGCTTCGTATAACTCCTGGTCGACTCCGGATAACGCTGCCAGAAAGATAATTGTGCCGTATCCGGTCTCCCGCCAGATATCCTGCCCTACGATCAATCCCCAGAAAGTCGAACTCTTGGACAAAATATCGAAGGTCGAGCCGGTGATATTCTGGTAAATGATATTGACCACACCGTCTGTCACATTAAATAACTGATAGGTAAGGCTCGCCACGATGACCCAGGATACAAAATGCGGAATATACACTAATGTCTGAACCACCCGCTTGTAACCGCTATGCCTGACTTCATTTAAAAACAAAGCCAGAATGATTGGCGCCGGGAAGTACAATAGCAGCTGTAAAATGCTGATGCCAAGCGTATTAAACAGCAGCCTGCCAAAGTCGCGATTGCTGAAAAACTTCGTAAAATTGGCGAATCCTACCCACTCACTGGCCCAGATCCCTTTGAACGGACTGTAATCCTTGAATGCAATGATCAGCCCTCCCATAGGAACGTACCGGAACATAATGAAATACACCAGTCCCGGCAGGAGCATGAAGTACAACCATTTATGTTGCTTCATATACTGCCAGGTGCTTTTTTGATGCACCTCGATCGTACGCCCGTCTGATAAGGTGTAACTAGTTTGCTTCTTCTTTTTACCTGTCATACAAAACCACCCTTCGTTTTTCCTTTGCTTTTGTAAAAATTATAGGTTTGCATAACAGTAACATCTATAATCACATTGTTTTTTGTATGGTTTTCTCTATTTTCCTTTCTGTTTTTTGTGCATTAAACACAAAATAATCATTTCCTTTTCACAGATAATTCGTGAATTTGAGGAAATGATTATTCTACAGATCAATATAGCTTTCTGAATTTTCCCGGTGTCACGCCCGTCCCTTTGCTGAAAAACCTGATAAAATTCTGCGCGTTTGTATAGTTCAGCTCAGCAGCAATTTCTGCCACTGACATGCTCGTCTGAAGCAATAACCGTTTTGCTTCCTCAAGCTTGTATTCCTCCTGGTACTCACTGAAGGTCTTCCCCCGTTCCATCTTCAATACCTTCCAGATATAGGTTGTGTTCACGCCCAGTGCATCCGCACACTCCGTCAGGGAAATATTTCCCTTGGACTCCTGTATCTTTTTCTCAATCTCTTCCATAAACGAATACGAGTTATCTTCCAACAGTTTTTTCCTTGCTGCTAAGATCGGATCGATCAACATGCACTTTAGGCTTCTTCTGACTCTCGCCGGCTCATTGACCTCCGTGATGCGCCGATACAGCTTGGAAACGCCCTCCGGATACAGTTGTTCTAAATTCACCTTGGTGTTGATCGCGGCAAGCAAAATGGCATCTATCATCCGTATCACGTACACCAGTGCCTCATCGCACGAGGAAATCCCGCCAAGATACGTCGTAAATTCATCAATCACCTTGTAACACTGCTCTTTGTCCATGTTGCTGATCGCACTCTGTATGCTTCTCTCGTAGCTGTTGTTATATTTATCAGCATGTGCCGCCACACTCGCCAAATAGAAATGGCAGTCTTCCCGGTCCACAAGCTCGCTCTCGCCCTGCTTTTCCTGACCTGTGCCCCCGCTTTCCATCGTCAGCGCGTTGATGCTCTCCCTGTATGCCGCACTGATGTGCTTTCTGTCCGTATGTGTGGCGCTTACCCCCATTAAAATCCTGTATCCGCAGCTCTCATCCACATATTTTTGAATTTCGTCATAAAAGAGGTTAATCTTTTTTAGCAGCGCTTCTTCGTCGTCATCCGCAAACAGTCCAAACATGGCGCATGTATTATAGATCAGCGGCATCCAGAGGATCTTTTTCAATTCTTCCGGGAGATTTTCTACCAGTTTCAGACAGATGGCGTCCTCATTGATGTTTCCCTGCTCCTCACTGGCATTTTCCTGTTCTTCGTCTCTTAGATTTAACACCATAACGACCGATGCATAATAGTGGTGCTGCTCCAGATTCAGTGTCTTAGAATATTCCTGCCACTCGTCCTCCGACCGCACCTCGCCGCGCAGCAGCCTGAGTTCAAACATCTCCCGCAGCTTTTCATGATTCTGCTGCAACAGAAGTCCCATCGTATCCCTGTCATTTTTCAGATCGGCAAATTCTCCTGCCAGAAATTCAAATTCATTGCCGTCAATTTTGTGATTTGTCTGCGAAATACTCTTTACCAGATTTTTCACAGGCTGATACATAAAATAGCTGACAATGATATAACTGACGATTGCCACAAGCAGCAAAACAGACAGCACGATCAGGATAAATCTCACCCCGGCAAGCTGCCCCTGCTGGAGGTTATAGCACACGTAATAATTCCAGCCGAGCACGTCTGACTTCTCGGATGCGACCAGATACGGACACCCGTCTGCATACACCTCTTTTGCAGTTATCTCCCCGTCGTCATTGCGCAAAAGTGTGACACATTGCTCCTGCAACTCCTCACTTGTGGAATATATGACATTTTCATCCTCGTCCAAAACAACAATCTTCTCGTAACTGTTATTCAGGCTCTGCGCGATCCAGTTTTCCCAGGTAGCCAGATTCACATTGACAAGCAGCATCCCCTTCGTATAAACCGCAGACAATGGCAGCTTGATCAGCAGATTAAGTCCCCCGGTGTCCACCGTCAGGCGGTATGTCCTGTCACTGGTGCGCACATTCGTGATGTAAGGATTGTAATACCAGTTATCGCTGCCATCCACATTCAGCTCATACAGATCGTTTAAGGTTGTCCGATTGACCGTATCATCCAGCGAATATATTCCTTTGGAACTGATAATCCACTCGTTTTCAAAATTCACCAGCGTATATCCACTGACATAATCTCCAAACAGTGAATTGTCTTTTATCTTCTGGTTTAACTCCTTATAGGCGGCATAATCGGAATAGTTCATCTGACTGCTTAAAAACCACTGGCACTCATCCTCATTTACCTGTATCAGATAGTATTGTCTTAAATTATCCAGCCTCTCGTCCACCTGGTTGACGATTCTTGATGCTGTGTATTCAATCTCCTTGGAAACAATTGCGACACTTTTCTTTTTGTAACCGTAATACGCATACACGGTAAACGCGATCACAAACGAAAACAGAAGTGACATAATGCAGATACTGATTATGTACTTATAAGATATTTTGGTGGCCCCCCGCCCCAGTTTTATCTTAGACATTACCCCTCTCTCTCCTTCTCCCTTTTTGCAGGATTTCTCTTCCCCTAAAGTTCATCCTGCATTACAACATTAATTTTATCATATACTTCCTGCCATAAAAACACAATCTTGTTTTTCATATAATTGAAAACCATATGCCAAAATATTCTTGACATTCGGATTTTTCCGCCATATACTTAGGATGCTAAGTAATTGGAGGTATAAGATGATACAAGACAAGCACGCTGCCCGCTACATCAGCAAGCTATCCAACAAACTGCGCAGAAGAATTGACGCATTTTCACGCGAAGATAATTTCAGCGGTTCCCAGGGAAAGGTTCTGCACTTTATCCTTGCGCAGAATACCGATGTGTTTCAGAAGGACATCGAGGAAGAGTACAGCCTGCGTCCGTCCTCTGCAACGGAACTTTTAAAAAAGATGGAGCTAAACGGTCTGATCTACCGCGAGCCGATGCCAAACGACGCGCGCATGAAGCGCATTGTTGTCACCGAAGAAGCGACGCAGTACAAGGATATCGTCTGGAAACATATCACCGACCTGGAAAATGAGCTGATCCGGGATATCCCTCCCGAAGACATGGCTGTCTTTTTCCGTGTCATTGAAAAAATGATGGACAATCTCTCCTGATGAGACTCCATCATTTTTATCGCATATTTTTTTATCTAAATACTTAGGAAACTAATTTATTTTGGAGGATTCACATGAATACAGAAAACGTTGATTATCTGAATGGGAAATTATTTCCAATGATCTTAAAATTTTCAATTCCTGCGGCAATCTCTCTGCTGATTACCGCAATCTACAACATCGTCGACCGCATGTTTATCGGCAACTTTGGCGGCACATCCGCTCTGGCGGGACTCTCCGTGTGCTTTCCGCTGTCCTTTATGATGATGGCATTCGCTTTAATGTGCAGCGCCGGCGGAGCAACCTTCTTCTCCCTGTTTTCCGGTCAGAGGGATCAGGAGAAAATGAACCTTTCTTTTGGAAATGCGCTGGTTCTTTCCTGCTCCTTTGAGCTGCTGCTAATGATACTGCTCCAGCTTTTTCCGAACCAGTTTTTGTCCATGTTCGGCGTGACAGAAACCTCTTACCCTTACGCCCTCGCCTACTATAAGATCGTGGCGTGCGGCTGTATTTTCCAGGGACTGACACAGCTCTTCTGTGATTTTGTCCGCGTATCCGGAAAACCGGTTCTCGGCATGTGTGTCACCGGCATCGGCGCCATCACAAATATTATTCTGGACGCAATTTTTATCATTCTGCTGGACTGGGGTGTCGTGGGTGCTGCCGCTGCAACAGTCATCGGTCAGATCACATCCGCACTGTTTGGCGC
>CAVCFM010000145.1:0-4841 GCA_963601305.1 bacterium
ACGGAGAGCTGTTTGCGCTGCGTTTTGATCAGGAGATACCGAAGCGCGAGCTGTGCATTGTGACCGATGAGCGGATTCCGCTGTCGCAGGCGGCAGGAAAGCTGTTGGACTATCTATTAGCCACATAATGACAGATTATATCATATATAATGAATATTAATTTTACTTATGCATAGACTTCGTGTATAATCAATAAGTAAAAACGGGGAATCAAAGAGACAGTTTTTACACTGTCTCTTTTTCTTTTGTCCGGGAAGGATTTAAAAGGAGAAAACCCTGTATAGTTTAGATTGAAACTAGGAGGACAAACAAATGGTGAAAGCAGTAGTCGGAGCCAACTGGGGCGATGAAGGAAAAGGTAAGATTACAGATATGATGGCAAAAGAGGCCGATATCATTGTACGTTTTCAGGGCGGAGCAAATGCAGGACATACCATCGTAAACAATTACGGTAAGTTCGCACTTCACACATTGCCATCCGGTGTGTTCTATAATCACACCACAAGTATCATTGGAAATGGTGTGGCATTAAATATTCCGGTGTTATTCAACGAGATCAAATCCATCGTTGACCGCGGAGTACCGACACCAAAGATTCTTGTTTCAGACCGTGCACAGATGGTGATGCCGTATCACATCCTGTTCGACCAGTATGAGGAAGAGCGTCTGGGCGGTAAATCTTTTGGTTCCACCAAATCCGGTATTGCACCATTCTATTCTGATAAATATGCAAAGATTGGTTTCCAGGTCAGCGAGCTGTTTGACGAGGAATTGTTAAAAGAAAAAGTGGTTCGTATCGCAGAGACCAAGAACGTTCTGTTAGAGCACTTATATCACAAACCATTGATCAATCCGGACGAGTTGTTAGAGACATTACACGAGTACCGCAATATGATCGAGCCGTATGTATGTGATGTATCTTCTTATCTGGACAAGGCTATCAAAGAGGGCAAGACCATCCTTCTTGAGGGTCAGCTTGGAACCTTAAAGGACCCGGATCACGGAATTTATCCGATGGTAACTTCTTCTTCCACATTGGCAGCTTACGGTGCGATCGGCGCAGGAATCCCACCATATGAGATCAAGCAGATCGTAACGGTATGTAAGGCATATTCTTCCGCAGTTGGTGCAGGTGCATTCGTCAGCGAGATCTTCGGAGATGAGGCAGATGAGCTTCGCAGACGCGGAGGAGACGGCGGTGAGTTCGGAGCAACCACAGGACGTCCGAGACGTATGGGATGGTTCGACTGTGTAGCCAGCAAATACGGATGCCGTCTGCAGGGTACCACAGACGTGGCATTTACCGTATTAGATGTACTCGGATACTTAGACGAGATCCCGGTATGTGTCGGCTACGAGATTGACGGCGAGATGACAACAGACTTCCCGACCACAGCGAAGCTTGAGAAAGCAAAACCTGTATTAAAGAAACTGCCGGGATGGAAATGTGATATCCGCGGTATCAAAAAGTATGAGGATCTGCCAGAGAACTGCAGAAACTATGTAGAGTTCATCGAGGAGCAGATTGGATATCCGATCACCATGGTATCCAACGGACCGGGTAGAGATGACATCATCTACCGCAACAAATAAGCCTATGATCAAGAATATTATTTTTGATGTAGGAAAAGTGCTTGTGGAGTGGCAGCCGATGGAGGCATTCCGCGCACTGGGATTTGACGGACAGACAGCCGCAGCGGTTGCGGCTGCCACCGTGGAATCTGCTGAATGGGATGAGAGCGACAGAGGCGCATTGCCCGACGAGGAGATCCTCGCATCTTTTATCCGCAAGGCACCGGAGTACGAGCAGGAGATACGTTTGTTCTGGCAGCATCTGGATCTGTCCATCTGGCAGTATGATTACGCCAGAAAGTGGATCGCAGAGCTAAAAGAACAGGGATATGGCGTATATATTTTATCGAATTACGGCAGACAGACTTTTGCCTGCACAAGGGAGAAGGCACTTTCCTTTTTGGAGCAGGTGGACGGAGCCGTGTTCTCCTATGAGGTAAATTATATCAAGCCGGAGCCCGAGATTTATCAGATATTGCTGGAGCGGTATCAGCTTACGCCGCAGGAATGTGTCTTTTTGGATGACAGGCGGGAGAACATCGCGGGAGCAGACCGTGCGGGAATCCACACGATCCTCTTTGAGGATTATGCGAAGGCAAGGGACGAGTTAAATCGTCTGCGTGGCGGCAAATTTTAACAATTTCACAGAATAGACATACTTTGACCCTCTTTTTTTCACATACTTTCGGTACGCTAGTGCAGAAAGATTTTGGAAAAAGGAGGGTTTCATTTTGATTGAAATCAATCATTTGGTGAAAAAGTATGGCAGTCATGTGGCAGTGGACGACTTGACACTGACTGTAGAGCCGGGAAAAATATACGGCTTTTTGGGGCCGAATGGTGCTGGTAAATCGACGACAATGAATATGATTACCGGGTATCTGGGGGCTACAAGCGGGGAGATTAAGTTAAATGGGCATGATATTTTGGCAGAGCCGGAGGAGGCAAAAAAATGTGTCGGATATCTGCCGGAGATACCGCCGCTGTATGTGGATATGACGGTAAGAGAGTATTTGAATTTTGTGGCAGAGTTAAAACAGATTGCGCGTGTCAACCGGAAGGATGAGGTGGAGCGTGCACTTAAGATCACGCGGACGGCAGAAGTGTCAGAGCGTTTGATCCGCAATCTGTCCAAGGGATATAAGCAGCGTGTAGGCTTTGCCCAGGCTGTGATGGGAAGCCCGGAGATCATTATTTTGGATGAGCCGACCGTAGGACTTGATCCGAAGCAGATCATCGAGATCCGTGAGCTGATCCGTGAGCTGGGAAAAGACCATACGATTATTTTAAGCTCACATATTTTGTCCGAGATATCGGCAGTTTGTGACCATGTATTTATCCTCTCGAAGGGAAAATTAGTGGCAAGTGACTCGACGGAACGCCTGTTGGAGGAAATGTCCGGAAATCAGGAAGTGCTGTTGACCTTAAAAGCGCAGGAGCATGCCGGTGAGGACGAAGACGGGAACGAGGACGAACATGAGAGTGAGAACGAGAAAGACAATGTCTGCGACCTGTTAAAGCGTCTGGAGGGCGTGGCAGAAGTGGAAGTTCTGCCGGTACAGGAACCGGGAACGTTACACTTACGTCTGTTGGCGGAAAAAGGCTGTGATGTGAGAGAGAGCATTTTCTATGCCTGTGCGAAAGCCGAAATTCCGATTTTGGAGCAGAAAGTGGCAACAAAATCATTGGAGGATGTATTCCTTGAATTGACTGGCGAAGGAGGTAGCAAGGCATGATCGCAATATTCAAAAGAGAGTGGAAGGCCTACTTTCAAAATATTATCGGGTGGTTGTTCATAGCGGCAATCATTGCATTATACGGACTTTATTTTCTAGTGTACAACTTAAGGAGCGGTTATCCATATATCTCCTACCCGTTGTCATCCATTGCATTTATCCTGCTCCTTGCAGTTCCGGTGCTTACGATGCGAAGCCTTGCGGAGGAACGGCACAGCAGGACGGACCAGCTGGTGCTGACAGCTCCGATATCGGTGGGAAAACTGGTGCTTGGCAAATTTTTAGCTATGGCGGCGATCTTTTCAGTGGCTATGGCGGTCATCTGCATCAGCCCGCTGATCCTGTCCGCATACGGAACCGTGCCTATGGGCGAGAGCTACGTGGCAATTTTAGGATTCTGGCTGTACGGTCTGGCATGTATCGCAGTGGGAATGTTTTTGTCATCGATCACTGAGAGCCAGGTGATCGCGGCGGTTCTGACGTTTGCGGCACTGTTTGTGGCATACATGATGTCCGGGATCTGTAACCTGATATCGAGCAGCGGAAACCTGCTGACGAAGATACTTGGTGCATATGATTTTTACACCCCGTTGGATGGGTTTATGTCCGGATGCCTGGATGTGACATCGCTGGTTTATTTTGTGACGGTTATCGGTATGGCACTGTTTTTGTGCTGCCAGTCCATTCAGAAGAGAAGATACAGTGTCAGCGCGAAAAAACTGACGATGGGAATGTTCTCTGCGGGAATGATCGTGGCTGGATTTGTCGTTGCAGTCGGTGTGAACCTGGTGGTAAGGGAACTGCCTACCGACTGGACTTCCATCGATGCGACCTCCACAAAGTTATACAGTCTGACCGATGACACCAAGGAATTTGTAAATACATTGGAGTCTGACGTGACGATTTATGTGCTGGCGTCTGAGAAAAATGCAGACGAGACACTGGCAGGAACGCTGGAGCGTTACGAGGGACTTTCTAACCACATTACGGTGGACTATGTCAATCCGTCGGTAAACCCGATGTTCTATCAGCAGTATACCGACTCGGCACCGAATTCAAACAGTCTGATCGTGGTGAGTGACAACCGCTCACGTGTGATCGATTACAGTGATATTTATGAGTATTCCTACGATTACACCAGCTACAGCAGCACCGTGACCGGCTATGACGCAGAAGGTCAGATCACAAGTGCGCTGCAGTATGTGACAAGGGATGCAAGTGAGCTTCCGGTTATCTATGAGATTACCGGTCACGGGGAAACATCGGTCACCGGAGAATTTGCAGATGCAGTGGAAAAAGCAAATATGACTTTGACAGAGCTGACACTTTTATCCGAGGAGGAAATCCCGGATGATGCGGCGGCTATCATCATCAACGGACCAACCTCTGATTTTTCAGAGGATGATGTGCAGAAGGTAATTGCTTATCTGGAAAATGGCGGAAAAGCGCTGATCACCTGTACATACGAGCATCAGGACTTAGAGCGTTTTAACACGATCCTCTCGGAGTACGGTGTCGAGCGTGTGACAGGAA
>CAVCFM010000146.1:0-22357 GCA_963601305.1 bacterium
GATGGACGGACTTCAGATGCTGACAGCGATTTCTGATGCGGGCATCCGCACAAAGGCAATCGTGCTCAGCGCTTACTCGGAATTTGAGTACGCCAGATGTGCGATGAAGTTAGGGGTGACCGAATATCTGCTAAAGCCCATTGCAATCAACGATTTTTCCCAGGCGCTTGGCAATGTGGAGCAGCAGATCGCGCGGGAAAAATTAGAAAAACCGGAACAGGTCGGCACCTTAGAACAGGTGCTGCGCGATATGTTAGACGACCGGATGGAAATCTCGCCGGGTGTGTTGGAATATCTGGAAAAAAATTATGCGATCAAAAAAGACCAGTCCTTTATCGAAATCTGCGTCTATCTGGGAAGCAGATACGGGCAGGAATTAGAGAGCGTCAAGCGGCAGTTAAAGCATGTTTTTTCTACATATGAGGGCGTTTCCTACTGCATTTTGGAGATGCCATTCCAGAAGTCGTTGATCCTGGTGGTGTATCACTATGAGGATTCCCATGATTTAGAGCGCTGGGTACAGCATCAGCTGTTGTGCCAGTCCGCCGGTCATGTGTCCATCGGATGGATCGAGATACCGGGGATAGAGAAGATGGCGGAGGGGATGCGCAAGCTGTACCCTTATATGGACTGGAACATCTCCCTCGATGAGGATGTGGTGATCTCCTACCCGAAGATCACCAAGGTTCAGACCGTGCCCTGCATCTATCCGGTGGAGTTAGAGAGTCAGATGAAGATTGCCGTCTGTGCCTCGGATGCGGGGAAACTCGGCGAGCTCGTTGAGAAGTTCCATCAGAGATTTTCAGATGGAAAAATCTATGCGCCGAAGGAAGTAAAAGAGTGCTATGTGCGCTTTTTATGGGCAGTGATCGGCATTGCAAAAGAAGTCAATCTGATCGATTACCAGCAGCTTCCCCAGCAGCGGCTGCTCGAGGAGATCATGAGCGCGAGAACCAGGGGAGAGCTGATGGAGGTGGCACAATTTGTCACCGATAAGCTCTGTTTTGACAAGGCGGAAGAAGAGACGATGCATCTGACGGTCAAGCGTGCAAAAAGCATGATACATGAGTTTTACCAGACCGGGATTACCTTAGATGAGATCGCGTCGAAACTGCACATCACGCCGGAGTATCTCGGCACACAGTTTCACCGGGAGGTGGGGGTTAATTTCAGCACTTACCTGCGCAATTACCGCATTGGAAAGGCGAAGGAACTGCTCTGCGGAACGACGTTAAAATTATATGAGATCGCGGAGCGCGTGGGTTACGCCGACCCCAAATATTTCAGCAAGGTATTCCGTGAGGCGACCGGCATGCTCCCGGCAGAATACCGCAAGACATACAAGTAAATAAGACACCTATGAAAATTCCTCTTTTTTTAGATTTTTCGTGTTTTGGGAACAGAAGGGCTAAGCTAAAATGTTCTTAACGAAAAAGAAAAAAGGAGGAATTTTTTGTGAGAAGGGTAAAAAAATTTTTTCGCTATGACAATATCGGGCTGTTATTTATCCTGCCGGCATTTCTCTACATGCTGGTCTTTGTGGGATATCCGATCATCAGCAACATTATCTTAAGCTTGCAGAATGTCACAGTGAAAAATCTGGTAAATGGAACGAAGGAGTTTGTGGGTTTTGCAAATTATGCGGCGCTGTTTTCCGACGAGGTGTTTTTAAAAGCGGTGAAAAACACCCTGGTGTTTACCGTGGGATGTCTGGTGTTCCAGTTTGTGATCGGATTTGCACTGGCAGTATTTTTCAATAAGAAATTTACTTTTGCAAAGCCGGTGCGGGGGCTTTTGATGATGCCGTGGATGATACCGATGACCATCACGGCGCTGATCTTTAAATTCATGTTTGCAACGGATGTGGGAATTTTAAATTATATCCTGCGCAGCCTTGGAATCATCAGCGAGAATATCGAGTGGCTGACCAATCCGCACACGGCGATGATCGCGGTGGTGGCGGCAAATATCTGGATCGGAATTCCATTTAATACGATCCTGATCTCCACAGGGCTTACGACGATCCCGCAGGAACTCTACGAGAGCGCATCCATCGACGGCGCAAACGGCCGGCAGAAATTTGTGAGGATCACGCTGCCGCTGCTTAGGCCGACGATTGAATCGGTTCTGGTGCTGGGCTTTATCTACACGTTTAAAGTCTACGACCTGGTCTATGTCATGACTGAGGGCGGACCGGTAAATGCAACGCATCTGCTGTCCACCTATTCCTACAAGCTCTCATTTGACATGTTCCAGTACAGCAAGGGTTCCGCAGTTGCCAATGTGCTGTTTGTCATATTGCTTCTTGTGGGCGTCCTATATTTAAAGATCACAATGCAGGGGGAGGAAGACTAGATGGAAGGCGAAAAGAGATTAAGCAAAAAAAGCAATATATTATGTTGTATCGGTTCCATTCTGATTCTCGGATTTTTGCTGTTTCCGCTTTTTTGGATATTTATCACATCGTTAAAAACAGAGCAGGAGATTTTTCAGAATCCGCCGACATTTTATCCGCATGTGTTAAACACCAAATCCTATGCGGCACAGTTGGAAAACGGAGATTTTAACATGTTCCGCTCCTTTGCGAACAGCTTTCTGATCTCCATCGGGGCGATGCTCATTGCGGTAGTGCTTGCGGTTCCGGCATCCTATGCCATCGCCAAATACCGTTTCCGCGGAAGAAAACTGATGCTGCTGGGATTTCTGGTCACACAGATGCTTCCGGTGTCCGTGCTGCTGACGCCGATGTTCATCATGTTTAAAAATTTTAAGCTTTACAACACCTGGGGTGCAGCGATTTTGGCGGATGCGACGATCGGAATCCCGTTTTCGGTGCTGATCCTTAAAAATTATTTTGCGTCGATACCAAAGGAACTGGAGGAGGCAGCTTACATAGACGGATGCAACCGTTTTACGGCGTTTATCCGCATCTTAGTGCCTGTGGCAAAGCCGGGAGTCATCGTATGTGCCATCTTTTCCTTCCTCTATGCGTGGGGAGACTTAGCTTACGGAATGACCTTCATCTTAGACCAGCAGAAGCGTCCGATCACCGCCGGGATCTTTAACTTTATGGGGCAGTACGGAACGAAATGGAGCTATCTGACAGCGTTTGCCATCGTGGCGATCATACCGGTAGCGCTGATATTTATCTTTATGCAGAAATATATCATCAGCGGTATGACAAGCGGCGCAGTGAAAGGCTAGGTGGTGTGATGTTTTACGAAAAGGATGGAAAACTGGTGTTTCATTACGATGCCGAGGAGGTCTGGATAGAACCGTGGGGTGACAACTCCCTGCGCATCCGGGCGACGCAGGAGCCGCAGATGCGTGCGGAAAACTGGGCGTTGGAGGAACCGGAGAAAAGAGCGTGCGACATACAGATAGAAAACGGCTCCGCCACGATCGCAAACGGGAAACTCATCTGCCGGATGTCGGCGGATGGCAGGATCGAACTGTATCACAGGGACGGCAGGCTCTTACTAAAAGAATACTGGAGAAACCGTCGTGTTGTGACTGCAGATAACTGCAGCGCATTGGAGATTGCAGGACGCGAGTGGAAGGGGCAGCGCGGCGGCAATTATCAGTTTACACTGCGGTTGGAATCCCTCGACGAGAACGAGAAGTTATACGGGATGGGACAGTACCAGCAGCCGTATCTGAACCTGAAAGGGACGGATCTGGAGTTGGCGCACCGCAACTCGCAGGCGAGTGTACCGTTTTTCCTGTCGTCGTCAGGGTACGGGATGCTTTGGAACCAGCCGGGAGTCGGAAGGGCGGTATTCGGGAAAAATATCATGACATTTACCGCATATGCGACATCCCAGATGGATGTCTGGGTAACTGCGGGGGATACGCCGGCGGAGATCGAGGAGGCGTATGCAGGGGCGACCGGAAAAGTTCCGATGATGCCGGAGTACGGACTCGGGTTCTGGCAGTGCAAGCTGCGCTACCAGACGCAGGAGGAGGTACTTCGTGTGGCGAGGGAGTATGCGAGGCGCAAGCTGCCGCTGGATGTGATCGTCATCGATTATTTCCACTGGAAGTATCAGGGCGAATGGAAGTTTGATCCGGAATACTGGCCCGACCAGGAGGCGATGATCGCAGAACTGGAGGAACTTGGGGTAAAGCTCATGGTATCCATCTGGCCGACGGTGGAGGAGGCATCCGAAAATTATCAGGAGATGTTAGAGCGCGGATACCTCATACGGACAGAGCGGGGCATCCGGGTGGGACTGCGCTGCGAGGGAGACACGATACATGTGGATGTCACCAACCCGGCAGCCAGAGAGTACCTCTGGAAAAAAGTGGAGGAAAATTATTACAAAAAGGGAATACACATCTTCTGGCTGGATGAGGCGGAGCCGGAATATTCGGTGTATGATTTTGACAATTACCGCTATTATCTGGGAACGGATCTGGAAATTGGAAACAGTTATCCGGTGTATTATGCGAGAACGTTTTATGAGGGGATGAAGCGGGCAGGGCAGGAGCAGGTGGTAAATCTTCTGCGCTGTGCCTGGGCAGGAAGCCAGAAATACGGGGCGCTTGTCTGGTCCGGAGACATTGCATCCAGCTTTGAGAGCATGCGCAACCAGCTGGCAGCCGGACTTAGCATGGGGATTGCGGGTATCCCGTGGTGGACTACCGACATCGGAGGATTCCATGGAGGCAACCCGGATGACCCGGCGTTTCGGGAGCTGTTCGCCCGGTGGTTCGCCTGGGCTGCGTTCTGTCCGGTGATGCGGCTGCACGGGGACAGGGAACCGCACAAGCCGCCGATGGGAGAGCGGGGCGGCGCCCACTGTCCGTCCGGTGCGGATAATGAGGTGTGGAGTTACGGGGAGGAAGTCTACCGGATCTGCGAGAAATATTTAAGGATCCGGGAGGAAATGCGGGATTACACAAGACGTACCATGCGGCAGGCCGCAGAGCATGGAACCCCGGTCATGCGGACGATGTTTTATGCTTTCCCGGAGGATGCGCAGTGCTGGGAGATCGAGGACGCGTACATGTACGGCGACAGGTATCTGGTGGCGCCGGTGTTATCTGCGGGTGCCACCGAGAGAACGGTGTACCTGCCGAAGGGAGCACAGTGGAGAGAAAAGGAGACAGGATGTGTCTATACCGGCGGTCAGTGGCGGACGGTTCGCGCGCCGCTTGACGTGCTGCCTGTTTTTGAAAAAATATAAAAGAGAGCCTGGCAAAAGATAGGAAAATCGATTGATTGCAACCCCGGGAATGAACGTGTATGATGAAAGTAGTATTTAAGGACGAGGGTACTTTAAGAACGTGGGGGAATGGGATGAAGAAGGTAAGTTTGAGGCGCAAGCTGATCCGTCTTTTTTGTATGACATCTATGATTCCGATTCTGGTGCTGGGCTTTTTTTCGTATTACAACATATCAAGCACCTTAAAGGAGAACACGGGGGAACTGACGAGCAACAGCCTAAAGCAGATCGACGATAATCTGCAGATATGGATGGAGTCGTATGAGGATTTGCTGTATCAGATTTATACCGACGACGATATGGTGGAGTGGGTGGATAACATCAACCGGAATCAGGATGTGTCGGTGGCGAAAAATCAGATGCGCCGGTTTATCCGGGGACTGCTAAACAGCAAGGAATACATACGCTCTATCACGGTCATCACGGAAAATGGGGATGTGATCACTGCCGACCAGCTGACACCTGTGACCTATGAGAATGCGTGGATCGAGAATTTCAGTATGGACAGTAAGGAGCTGTACGATACGGTTTCGGCGGACTATCATATGCACATTTTTCCCACCGAGTACGGAACAAGTTTTGCAAACGGAGACTATTACTTTTTCCATATCGCGCACCGCATTGTCGACTACAGGGATTTGGGGAAGCGCAACGGAATTGTGGTGGTCAGCTTAGATGAGATGCTGCTTCGGGATGTCTGCCAGACATCGGGGGATAGCGGACAGCAGGATACGTTTAACCTGATCATCGATGAAAATGGCAGGGTCATCTGCTACGACGACAAGGAAAAAATCGGAACCACAGTGACCGACGCCACGCAGAGTCTGGAAGAACGGATGGAGGACTACGCCGATTTTTTGGAACAGGACAAGGGGTACAGCAGGCAGTACACGACGGTCTTAGTCTATGAGGATGAGGACCTTGGCTGGGATATTGTCAATGTAACCGACCAGAGCGGGCTGATGAGTAAATTAGAGAGCCAGCTCCGGCTGACTGTGCTTTTGGGCGTTACGGTGTTTGCCATTGCAGTCATTCTGACGGTGGGACTGTCGGGGCGGCTGGTGGCGTCTGTGCAGACGGTTGTGGAGACAATGAAAAAGACGAGAACCGGCGATCTGTCAGTGCGTGTGGCAGCAGATGAGAAGATGCCCCTTGAGGTGGAGAGTATTGCGTTGGAATTTAACGATATGTTAGAGAAACTCGGGCAGGCACAGCAGAAAGAAAAAGAGGCGAATGAACGGCAGAAAGAGGCGGAGATCGTGGCGCTGGAGGCTCAGATCAATCCCCACTTTTTATACAATACGTTAGATACGATCAACTGGATGGCGATCGATCGGGACGAGTACGATATCAGCAATGCCATCGGGGCGCTCGCCACGATCTTACGGTATGCGATCGTGAACAGCAACGCGGAGGTGACAGTCCGGGACGAGCTCGAGTGGCTGAAAAAATATGTATACTTGCAGCAGTTCCGCCTGAAGAACCAGTTTACGTGTGTGATCGATGCCGATGCGGACGTGATGGAAGACCGGATCCACAAGCTTCTGTTACAGCCGTTTGTGGAAAATGCGATCATACACGGGTTTGAGGGAAAACAGAGCGAGGCATGCTTAAAGATATCGGTAAAGGAGGAACAGCAGAGGCTGGCGGTTTATATTTCCGACAATGGAAAGGGAATGGAAGCCGATATGGTGGAACAGTTTAACCGCGAGATGTTTGGAAAAAGGCAGACGGGACATCACATCGGAATGGAAAATGCGATCACACGTCTGCGCATGTATTATGGCGAGGCTGGGGAAATCCACATTGTGAGCGCACCGGGAGAGGGGGCGACCATCTGTATCCGGATCCCACTTGGGACAGAAGAAAAGACACTTTAGAAAATTCATCCTTTTTAAGTTTTGTTGAGTTTTCCAATGAGGATGCCAATCCTATAATACAAGTACAAACAAAAAAGGAGGTAACAACATGAAGAAGAAGGTATTGGCAACAGTATTACTTGCCACAATGGGCATCTCATTGCTGGCAGGTTGCGGCGGAACTGGGGAGACTGCCGCAGAGGGAACAGATGCAGCGAGCACTGCAGAGAGCACGGCGGAGGCAGAGCCGGCTGCGGAAGGCGAGAGTGTAACGATCTGGTATTATTGGGAGACCGCGGGACACCAGCAGGCATTGAACGATATTATCAGCGAGTTCAACAGCTCACAGGACGAATATACGGTGGAAGCCAAATATGTTCCGTTTGCAGATTTCAAAAAACAGCTCTCGGTTGGAGCGTCGGCGGATGAGCTGCCGGATCTTGTGATCTTGGATAATCCGGACCATGCAGCATATGCCGAGATGGGAATTTTTGCAGACTTAACCGGAAGATTTGATGTGAGTACATACTATGACGGACCGGTAAATTCCTGCACCCTGGATGGCAAACTTTACGGTGTGCCGTTTGGAAGCAACTGTCTGCTGCTCTTCTATAACGAAGACATGCTGGCAGAGGCAGGATGCGAAGTTCCGACAACCTGGGATGAATTGTTAGAGACCGCAAAAGCATGCACCACCGACAATGTATCCGGTTTCGCACACTGCGCACTGCAGAACGAGGAAGGAACCTTTAACTTCCTTACCTGGGTATGGTCAACAGGAGCATCTTCCTACGAGATTAATTCCGAGGGCGGAATCAAGGCATTATCCTTTGTAAAAGACCTGGTGGATTCCGGTGCGATGACAAAAGAAGCCATCAACTGGACACAGGGCGATACGATGAACCAGTTTATTTCCGGCAACCTTGCCATGATGATCAACGGTACCTGGCAGGTTCCGACCATGCGTGAGGAAGCGTCCGACCTGAATTGGAATGTTGCACCGATCCCGATGGATGAGCAGCAGGCATCCGGACTTGGCGGCGAGAACTATGCAGTTATCGCAGGTGGCAATGAGGAGGGTGCTATCAAGTTCTTAGAGTATGCAACCAGCGATGAGACATGTCTTTACATGATGAATGCGATGGGATATATTTCTTCCAATTCCGTTATCGCAGAGCAGCAGTTCGGAGACGACCCTGTATACCAGGCATTCGTAGAGGAGATGAACTACGCATATGCAAGAGGCCCGCTGCCGGAATGGCCGGATATCTCCGATGCGATCTCACTGGCGTTTAACGAGGTTATCACAGGGGAAAATACGCCGGAAGATGTAGCAGTAAAAGCCCAGGCGACCATCGACGAGATACTGGGTGAAGCACAATAATGTTATAGGGGGAATTCAAAAGAAACGGGTTGCATGAGGGGATGCGTATGCCCGTTTCTTTTGTGGCAGGTATCAGTTTCGAAAGGAGAAGAAACGATGGGAAAAAGGAAAACGGCAGCAGCGTTGGCGGGAATGATGGTTGTGACGATGCTTGGGGGTGTGGCTGTCCCACAGCAGGTAACAGCGTCATCCTTACTTACCGTGGATTGTGGGGATGTGATACGTGAGGCCACACACTGTGCAAGTGGTTCGCTTTACGGGGTGACAGAGTCGATCCCGGCGGATATCGACACACTGGTCACACCGCTTTATCCAAATGTATTCACGAATCCGGCGAGGGCGGGATCGGCTTATCAGCAGCCGACGGGGGCTGCGATCGAGACAGCGGAGCGCCTGACGGGTACAACCGGGGAAGTGATGATCCGTCTGGCGGACATCTGCCCGAACTGGCCATATACATTTCCGGGAATGGACAGCTGGTTAGAACAGGTTGCGGATGTTATTGAGGATAAATTAGCTTCCGATGCCGACAATTTTTACGGTTATGAGATCTGGAATGAGCCGGTGTATACCTGGGATACCAGTAACGGAACATTTTATGAGCTTTGGAAAAACACCTACGAACTGATCCGGGAGATGGACCCGGACGAGATGATCGTGGGACCTTCGGAAGGGTATTATGACCACGATATGATGTATGCGTTCTTAAGCTATTGCGTGGAAAATGACTGTGTGCCGGATATTATCTGCTGGCATGAGCTCTCCTCCAACGGCGACGGTTCCTATGTCGGAGATTTTGCAGCGAACTATGCGGATTACCGGGCGATTGAGGATACCCTTGGGATCAGCGACCTTCCGATCAGCATCAACGAATACTGCGACATCGACCACACCAAGGAAGGATGCCCGGGCTCTTCTGCCTGCTACATTGCAAAGTTCGAGCGCTATGCGGTTGACTCGGCATGTATTTCCTGGTGGTGGACCGCAGCGCCGGGACGCCTGGGCAGTCTGCTTGCAACCGACACGAGCAAGGGCGCAGGCTGGTGGTTCTATCAGTGGTACGGCCAGATGAGCGGCAACATGGTTATGGTGACACCGCCGGATGAGGAGAGCGATATGGTGGACGGATTTGCATGTGTGGATTCGGATGAGGCGTATATTTCCTGCCTGCTGGGCGGAGATAACGACGGAACCATCAACGTGGCATTTGAAAATCTGCCGTCCTGGATCGGAAGCACAGCGACTGTCAAAGTCGAGGCGGTTGACTGGGTGAGCAAGGATACCGTTTCGACAGGACCGTACACCGTATCGGCAGCCAACTATACCGTGTCTAATGGTGGAATCACAGTGACCATAGACAACTGCAATGAGACGACCGGTTACCGCATCTATGTGACGCCGGGAATCGACAGCAGCCAGGTGCGCTATGAGGCGGAGGATGCAGCGATCACCAATGCCAATATTTTTACAAGCAGCAACGCATCCGGCAATCAGTATGTCGGACAGATTGACTACAACGACAGCACGACACCGGTGTACAGCTATGTGGACTTTACGGTGAATGTGGCAAGCAGCGGAACCTACACACTGGCAATCCGCTATGCGAACGGCAGCGGCGCGGAATCTACACAGGGACTTGCCTACAACAACGGGGCATGGCAGACCATCACCTACCCGGAGACAGACGGATGGGCACAGTTTGCGACAAAGACCGTGGAAGTGACGTTGAATGAGGGAATCAATATTATCCGGCTGGCAAAGGGAAGTCCTTATTTTGACGGTGGAACTTATTATGCAGAATTAGACTATATCGAGATACAGAATTAGAGAGGACCGGACAGATGGAGAAAATTCAGGTAAAATTAACAGACAAATTTTGGCTGCGCTACCGCGAGCTGGTGCGAAAGGAAATGATCCCATATCAGTGGGCTGTGTTAAACGATGCCATTGACATCCACATCGAAAAAGAGCGCAACGACATGTCGATTCCGAGTGAGAAGAGCCATGCGATCGAGAACTTTAAGATCGCGGCAGGACGAAGCAGCGGAACCCACTATGGCTGGGTGTTCCAGGACAGCGATGTCTACAAGTGGCTCGAGGCAGTCGCCTACTCCCTGCGGGAGAAGATGGAGCCGCAGTTAAAGGAGATTGCAGACGGAGTGGTAGACCTGATTGCGGATGCGCAGGAGGAAGACGGCTATCTGGGAACTTATTTTACGATCATGGAGCCGGAGCGGAGGTTCAAACGGTTAGGAGAAAGTCATGAATTGTACTGTGCGGGTCATTTTATGGAAGCAGCGGTGGCGTATTACCAGGCGACGGGGAATCAGAAAGTTTTAGAGACGGCGTGCCGTCTGGCGGACTGCATTGACCGCAGTTTCGGAGCAGAGGAAGGCAAGATCCACGGCTGTGACGGCCACGAGGAAGTGGAAATCGGTCTGATGCGTCTGTATGAAGTGACAGAGGAAGCGCGTTACTTAAAGCTTGCCGAATATTTTTTGCAGATACGCGGCGAGGATAAGGACTTTTTCAAAAAACAGTGGGAGGCTGACAAGAATAAAAAACCTCTGATACAGGGAATGGAGCATGCTGCATACAGTTATTTCCAGGTGCACAAACCGCCTGTCTTACAGGACACTGCGGAGGGACATGCGGTCCGGTTAGTCTATCTGTGCACGGCGATGGCAAATGTTGCAGCAGACACGAAGAATGATAAGCTCTTTGAGGCGTGCAGAAAAATCTGGAGAAACATCGTCGACAAGCGGATGTATATCACCGGAGGAATCGGCGCAACCGTATCCGGGGAAGCATTTACACTGGATTATGACCTGCCGAACGACACGATGTACTGTGAGACCTGTGCATCCATCGGTCTGATCTTCTTTGCGAGACAGATGTTAAAAAACGAGGCGGATGGCGAATACGGCGATGTCATGGAGCGGGCGCTCTACAATACCGTGCTGGCTGGCATGGCGTTAGATGGCAAGCATTTCTTCTATGTCAATCCCCTTGAGACGGTTCCGGAAAAGTCAAAAAAAGACCCGGGAAAGAGCCATGTCAAGTGCATAAGACCACAGTGGCTTGGATGTGCATGCTGCCCGCCGAATCTGGCAAGATTGCTCACATCAGTGGAAGACTATGTCTACACCGTGCGTGAGGATGCACTGCTTGTTAATCTGTTTATGGAATCCGAACTGGAGGTAGACAGTCCGTCCGGTACCGTAACAATTGCCCAGACCACGGGTTACCCACAGGATGGCGATGTTACGATCAAAATAAGCGGGGCAGTTACCGGACAAAAGATCGGGATCCGCATTCCTGCATGGGCGTCCGGCTACACGGTGACGGTAAACGGCAGACCATATGCGGGCGAGCCGGAACACGGATTTTTATATGTGACAAGGGAACAGAATGAGGATGTCATCGAGCTACATATTGAGATGGAAGTACAGCGCTGGCACGCCAACCCGCATGTGTCAGAGGATATCGGCAAGACGGCGATAGCGAGAGGTCCTCTGGTGTACTGCATGGAAGCAGTCGATAACGGCAGCGAACTGCATCTGCTCTCGATTGCAGAGGATGCGGAATTTACTTATACGAAGACCGAGCAGCTCGGTGGCGTCGGAGTCATAACCGCAGACGGTATGAGAAAGGAGCCGTTAGAGGAGGAGATGCCGCTCTACCGGAGCAATGTCCCGTATTACCGGAAACAGGCACAGAAACTGACCTGGATCCCATATTATGCATGGGCAAACCGCGGGGAATCCGAGATGGCAGTGTGGATCCGCGAAGAGTGATAAAAAAGAGAAATTAAGAAGACAAAAGGCAGATAGGAGAGGGCGCTCTCTTATCTGTCTTTTTGCGTTGATGGGAGTGCGCGCAGCACACGCTTATTTTTATGGTTGAATTTTGGGACAAACTATATTAGAATAAAAGTAGCAATGCTTTTGACATAATAGTAGCCGAAGGGCACTTGTTGTCTTGCAGTTTATAAGGGCGTGACAAATATGCAAAATATCAATAACACACAATATTTCAGAGTGGAAAAGGAACCGGAGCTTGCAGTGAGCGATGTGCTTACTATCGTATATAAGGCACTTCGCGAGAAGGGCTACAACCCGGTGAATCAGATTGTTGGATATATTATGTCCGGTGACCCGACGTATATCACCAGCCATAATAATGCAAGAAGCCTGATTATGAAAGTAGAACGTGACGAGTTAGTAGAGGAAGTTTTAAAGTCGTATATCAGAAACAACAACTGGGAATAGGAATTTTATGAGAATATTAGGATTGGATTTTGGCTCGAAGACTGTCGGTGTGGCAGTCAGTGATGAGCTCTTATTAACAGCGCAGGGACTGGAGATCATCAGACGGCAGTCCTCTAATAAACTGCGCCAGTCATTAGCTAGAATTGAGGCAATTATAGCGGAATATCAGGTGGAACGAATTGTGTTAGGCTACCCGAAGAATATGAACAATACTGAGGGAGAGCGTTGCGAGAAAACAAAAGAGTTCAAAGAAATGTTAGAGCGTCGAACCGGTTTAGAGGTTATTTTATGGGATGAGCGTCTTACGACCGTTGCAGCGGACAGACTTATGATGGAGACGGGAATCCGCAGGGAAAACCGCAAGGAATACGTGGATGAGATTGCGGCGGTATTTATTTTACAGGGATATTTGGATTCCTTAAGCATGAAAAAGTAAGACATAAAATCTCACAAAACAAGCATGATAAGAAATGGAGAACCTATGGAAAAAATCACATTTATCGATCCGGAAACAAAAGAAGAAACTGCATTTTTTGTGTTGGAAGAGACCCAGATAAATGGTATCAGGTATCTTTTTGTGACAGAAGAGGAAGAAGACGATTGTGATGCATATATTTTAAAAGAGACGGACGCACAGGAGACAGACATCGTGTACGAGATGGTGGAAGACGATGCAGAACTTCAGGCAGTCGGAAAAGTATTTGCGGAATTAATCGACGACGCGGATATCGAATTTTAATTCGAATTACTATGTGAACGGAAATAATTTGGAGGTAATATTTTGAAAAAAAAGGAAAAAACTGCAAAGCTTAAGATCATCCCATTGGGAGGATTAGAGCAGATTGGAATGAACATTACTGCCTTTGAGTACGAAGACAGTATTATTGTGGTGGACTGCGGACTGTCATTCCCGGAGGATGATATGTACGGAATCGACCTTGTGATCCCGGATATCACTTATCTGAAGGACAATATCGATAAGGTAAAGGGATTTTTTATCACACACGGACATGAGGATCACATTGGAGCGATCCCTTATGTACTGCGCGAAATTAATGTGCCGATTTATTCCACCAAATTGACAAACGGCATTATTGAGCACAAGTTAAGAGAGCACAATATGCTGACAAAAGTAAAGCGCAAGGTTGTAAAATACGGACAGCACATCAATCTTGGATGCTTCCGTGTGGAGTTTATCAAGACAAATCACAGTATTCAGGATGCGGCAGCGCTTGCCATCTACTCACCGGCAGGAATCGTGGTACACACCGGCGATTTCAAGGTGGACTACACACCGGTATTTGGAGATGCCATTGACTTGCAGCGCTTCGGAGAGATTGGCAAAAAGGGTGTATTAGCGCTGATGTGCGACAGCACCAATGCGGAGCGCCCGGGATTTACGATGTCGGAGAAGACCGTCGGCAAGACGTTTGATGAGATCTTTGCGGAGCATAAGAGCCGCAGGATTATCATTGCAACCTTTGCATCCAACGTGGATCGTGTGCAGCAGATCATCAACACTGCATATAAGTACGGACGTAAAGTCGTTATAGAGGGACGAAGCATGGTCAATATCATTGGCATTGCTTCCGAGTTAGGATATATCAATATCCCGGATAACACCTTAATTGATATCGAGGAGCTCAAGAGCTATACGGATGAGCAGACCGTTATCATCACCACCGGAAGCCAGGGAGAGGCCATGGCAGCATTGTCCCGCATGGCAAACGGCATGCACAAAAAGGTTACCATCAAGCCGATGGATACCATCGTGTTGAGCTCCAAGCCGATCCCGGGTAATGAAAAAGCAGTATCCGGCATCATCAACGAACTGTCCATGAAGGGTGCGCACGTTATTTTCCAGGATGTGCATGTATCCGGACATGCCTGCCAGGAGGAGATTAAGCTGATCTACTCTCTGGTGCGTCCGAAGTATGCAATCCCGGTGCACGGCGAGTACCGCCACCTGATGGCTCAGGCAAGGATCGCAGAGGATTTAGGTATCAACAAGGACAACATTTTCCTGCTCTCTTCCGGAGATGTCCTTGAGCTTGACGACGAGAGCGCAAAAGTGACAGGAAGAGTACACACCGGTGCGATCATGGTAGATGGACTCGGTGTCGGCGATGTGGGAAATATCGTACTCAGGGATCGCCAGCATCTGGCAGAGGATGGTATCATCATTGTCGTGCTGACCTTGGAGAGTGGTTCCGGTCAGGTTTTGGCAGGTCCGGATATCGTATCCCGCGGATTCGTCTATGTGAGGGGCTCTGAGAGTCTGATGGAGGAGGCAAAGCATCTGTTAGACGAGCGCATGATGTACTGCATGGACAAGGGAATTACCGACTGGGGCAAGATCAAGAATGAGATCAAGGATTCCCTGGGTGATTTCGTATGGAAAGAGACAAAGAGACGCCCGATGATCATGCCGATTATTATGGAAGTGTAAGGAAAAATGACGAGGTAATGCAATGAATAAAATAGTGTTTCGATTTGTCAGCATCAGTTTTTCTGTGCTGGTGGCATTATTGGTAATTATAGGACTTGTGCGGTTAGGAACATTCTGTTATGACTTTGGATATCGTGTATTCACGGAGGAACCGGTGGCGGACGCCCCCGGAACCGACGTGAATGTGCGCATCACGGAGGATATGTCAGAGATGGATATCGGTAAGCTGTTGGAGGAAAAAGGGCTGGTGCGTGATGGCACGCTTTTTTACGCACAGCTTAAGCTGTCCGCATATTCCGGAGATCTGCTGCCGGGAGAGTATACGCTCAACACTTCCATGGAAGCCAAGGATATGATGGCTGTCATGGCGACGAAGGCGGTAGTTGACACAGAGACCGAAGCTGAGACGGAGATGACAGACGAGTCTGGAACCGACACGGAGACGGAGGTTACAGAATGATTGTTGACGAGAGACTGGTTACCTACATCAATTCCCTTGAGACCGGTAATACGGAGATTTTAGATACAATTGAAAAAGAAGCGATTGAGACTTACGTGCCGATTATTCGCAAGGAGATGCAGACTTTTTTGAAACTGCTTCTTGCAATGAAGAAACCGGCACGTATTTTAGAAGTGGGGACTGCGGTGGGATTTTCTGCCATATTGATGGCGGAGTATGACCCCGTAAAGGCGCAGATCACCACGATAGAGAACTACGAAAAACGGATTCCCATCGCGAAGGAGAATTTTCGCCGGGCAGGGAAGGAATCCCAGATCACGCTGATCGCCGGGGATGCGGCGGAGGTGTTAAAGACCCTGGATGAACCGTATGATTTTATTTTTATGGATGCGGCGAAGGGACAGTATATCCACTATATGCCGGAAATCCTGCGCCTTCTGAAAAAAGACGGCGTGCTGGTGTCCGACAATGTGTTGCAGGACGGGGACATCATTGAATCACGGTTCATCGTCAACAGGCGTAACCGGACGATACATAAGCGCATGCGGGATTACCTGTATGAGCTGACACACAGAGAAGATCTGGTGACAGCGGTGCTGCCCATCGGTGACGGCATCACAGTCAGTACCAAAAAGTAAGATAGAAAGAAATGAGGAAGAAAAATGGCTAGAAAACCGGAGTTACTCGTGCCGGCCAGCAGTCTGGAAGTGTTAAAAGTAGCCGTTATCTACGGTGCGGATGCGGTATATATCGGAGGAGAGGCCTTTGGGCTGAGAGCAAAGGCGAAGAATTTCTCCATGGAAGAGATGAGAGAGGGGATCGAGTTTGCCCATGCCCATGATGTAAAAGTCTATGTGACGGCAAATATCCTCGCGCACAATGCAGATTTGGAGGGCGTGCGGGAATATTTTAAAGAGCTGCGGAAAATCGGACCGGATGCATTGATCATTGCGGACCCGGCAGTCTTTATGATCGCGAAGGAGGAATGTCCCGAGATCGAGCGCCATGTCAGCACACAGGCAAACAACACGAACTATGGCACCTACCAGTTCTGGTATTCACTGGGGGCAACCCGTGTGGTTTCTGCCAGAGAGCTTTCCCTTGCGGAGATTAAGGAGATCCGGGCGAATATTCCGGATGATCTGGAGATAGAAACTTTTATCCACGGAGCAATGTGTATCTCTTACTCGGGCAGATGCCTGCTGTCCAATTATTTTACCGGAAGAGATGCGAACCAGGGAGCCTGCACCCATCCGTGCCGCTGGAAATATGCAGTGGTGGAGGAAAAGCGTCCGGGCGAATATCTGCCGGTTTACGAGAATGAGCGGGGAACCTATATTTTTAACTCCAAAGACCTGTGCATGATCGAACATATTCCGGAATTGATGGAGTCGGGTATTGACAGTTTTAAAATTGAGGGTAGAATGAAGACAGCACTATATGTGGCGACTGTGGCACGGACTTACCGCAAAGCAATTGATGACTACAAGGAATCTCCCGAGCTTTATAAGAAACATATGCCATGGTATTTAGACCAGATCAGTAACTGCACTTACCGGCAGTTTACGACGGGCTTTTTCTTCGGAAAGCCTTCCGATGAAGCACAGATTTACGATAACAATACCTATGTGAAGGAGTACACATACTTAGGAATTGTGGGAGAGCAAAACGATGCCGGACTTTACCGGATTGAACAGCGCAACAAGTTCTCGGTAGGGGAAGAGATCGAAGTCATGAAGCCAAACGGCGATAATATTGCGGTGACAGTCAAGCGGATTGTAGATGAGGACGGTTGTGAGATGGAGTCAGCGCCTCATCCAAAACAGGTATTGTATATCGATTTGGGACAGCCACTTGCCATGTATGATATTTTGCGAAGAAAAGAATAAGGATGGTGGAAGACATGAAACAGGAGAAGTATGTTGCATATGTGGGAACCTACACCCATGAAAACAGTGTGGGAATACATATTTATGATGTGGATGTAGAGCAGGGAAAATTGGCTGAACGCAAGGTTGTACCGATCAATAACCCATCCGATCTGGTGGTGTCTAAGGATCATCAGTTTTTGTATTCCATTGCCGATGAGGGTGTGGAGGCGTTCCATATCGAGGCGGACGGCGATCTGACACCGATGAATAAACAGTGGATCGGCGGTATGAGAGGCTGCTATGTCGAGGTGGACGACGAGAACCGTTATCTGTTTGTGGGTGGACATCACGACGGACGTGTCAGCATGATGCGCTTAGAGAAGGACGGCAGCATCGGAGAAATCGCGGACGGCGTATTCCATAAAGGTATGGGAAGAAGTATTGCACAGCGCAATTTTATCCCGCATGTGGACTGTGTCAAACTGACACCGGATCAGAAGTTCTTATGTGCCGTGGACAACGGACTTGATCAGGTAAAAATATACCGCGTGGACTATGAGAACGGCAAGTTGGAGCTGATCGATATTATCCGTGGACCGTTGGAGTCTGCACCGCGTATGATCCGTTTCTCCAGAGACGGCAAGTTCGCATATATTCTGTATGAACTGCTGAACGAGGTAGAGGTATATCAGTATTCCGTGGAGAATGATGTCCCTTGTTTTGAGAAGATCCAGACAGTATCCACCGTCAGCCGCAAGGAGGAGGACGTGTGCGCTGCTTCCGGCATGGAAGTGTCAAAAAGCGGAGACTATCTGTTTGTCAGCAATTCCGGCGTGAACTCTGTTGTCTGCTACAAGATTGACAAGGCGACCGGTATGCTTACAGAAGTATTCACGACCAAGGTAAACAGCGACTACCCGAAGATGTTGGCAATCTACCCGGATGAGCGCCATTATCTGACGCTGAATAACAACTCCAACGATATCTTCACCTATAAGATTGACTACGAGAAGGGATATTCCTTAGAGACAGGAGCAGCTGTCAAGGTTGATAAGCCGAACTGTATTTACATGTTAAAATTAAATGCATAGGGATCGCGCAGAAAGTTGCGATTTTGAGGAATGTATGGCAGTGCTAGGAACATAAAATTGTTTTTAGCACTGCCATTTTTGTTTTGATATGGGAAAATCGGGGAATGATAAATAGAACGGAGAAAAAGGGGGGATGGCGCATGCAGGAAAAGAAGAATGGGCAAGAGGAGGAACGCATGGAGCAGCAGAAGGAATTTCTGGTGAAGTTTGCCTACTGGCTGATCTGGGGAGTTATCGTGATACTTCTGGTAAAATGTCTCGGCTCTGTGCTGCTCCCGTTTGTCCTGGCATTTCTGGTGGCGTGGATCCTGTCGGTGCCGGTGGATTATGTGGCAGATAAGACACACATCAAGCGGGGAATACTTGCGATAGCGGCTGCGATTTTATTTTACGTGGTGTTAGCACTGCTCTTGTATCTGTTCGGTACCAGGGTCGCGAGCCTTGTGGAGGATACATTTTCAGAGATCACGGATTTTCTTACGGTGACATTGCTGCCGATGGTAAATAACGGTCTGGCGTGGGCGACGCAGATTGCAGACGGCGGGGAGGATGTGGAGCGCGTGGCAAGCGATTCGGCGGTGGCGATCACCCATGCGGGGGAGATGGTGTCCGGCATCTCTGAGACGTTAATAGGCAAGGTCTCCGGGATTGCGGCGGAAATCCCGGGGGTCTGCATGAACCTGCTGCTGATGGTGATCACCACGGTCTTTGCGGAGCTGGAATTTCCGCAGATACGGGCGTTTGTCCTGTTGCAGATACCGGAAAAATGGAAGGCGCTGGCGGAGGAGTTAAGGGGTGATAACATGGGCGTGATCGGCAGGTGGGTGCTTTCCTATGTGCTGATTTTTTGCATGACATTTGCGGAGCTGGCGTTAGGTCTTTCTATCCTCGGGATAGACGGTGCGTTTGTCCTGGCTTTTGTGATCGCAGTGCTTGATATCTTACCGGTGCTTGGAACCGGCACCGTCTTGATCCCGTGGTCGGTGATCGCGTTTGCGGCGGGCAATTTTAAGATGGGAAGCGGCGTGCTGATCCTCTATCTGGTGATCACCGTGGTGCGCAACATTGTGGAGCCAAAGCTGGTGGGCGGGCAGATGGGACTCTCTCCGGTGGTCATGCTGCCGTGCATGATCGTGGGATTGAAAGCATTTGGGATCATCGGACTGTTCGGCGTGCCCTTTGCGGTGGCATTTTTGAAAAAATTAAATGACCGTGGAATTATCACATTGTGGAAGCGGGAAGAAAAATTATAGCAGATATTCCGCTGAGTTATAAGAAGGGAGAAAGCCTAATATTAGACCCCCTTATAAGTCGAAAAAAATTTCGGGAAAATGTGACGAAAATGCGGGAAATGGGGGATTTGCGTATTGACGGAAGATGGGTTGCATGCTAAATTTTGAATGTATTTTTCAAACATGCGATGGAGGAAAAAAATATGAAAAAGACATTAAGTTTGTTACTTACAATGGGACTTGCAGTTTCCATGGTTGCAGGATGTGGTTCAGAGGGAAGCACAACAGAGAGCACGGGGGATAACGCCGCAGCAGCAGGCACAACAGAGGCAGCTGCACCGGTAGAGGCAACTGCAGCATCCGATTTAAAAGTAGGTGTCATTTACATTGGTGATGAAAATGAGGGATATACAGCAGCGCATATGGCAGGTATCGATGAGATGCAGGCAGAATTAGGACTTTCTGATGACCAGATCATCGAGAAGACATTGATCCAGGAGGATGAGTCAGCTTATGATGCAGTCATCGACTTAGCAGACCATGGATGTAATCTTATCATCGGAACCAGTTTCGGTTATGAGAGCTACATGCTTCAGGCAGCAGCAGAGTTCCCGGATGTACAGTTCTGCCACACAACCGGTTATCAGGCAGCATCTTCCGGACTTTCCAATATGCACAATGCATTTACCGCAGTCTACGAAGCACGTTATGTGTCCGGCGTGGTTGCAGGTATGAAGTTAAATGAAATGTTAGAGAATGGTGAGATCACCGAGCCAAAGATGGGTTATGTAGGTGCTTATACATATGCAGAGGTTGTTTCCGGTTATACTTCATTCTACCTTGGTGCCAAGAGCGTTTGCCCGGATGTCACCATGGAAGTGCAGTACACCAACAGCTGGGGCGATATGACAGCTGAGGGCGAGGTTGCCAGCCAGTTGATCGCAGACGGATGTGTATTGATCAGCCAGCATGCAGACACCACAGGCGCACCGACTGCATGTGAGGCAGCAGGCGTGCCATGTGTGGGATACAACGTAGATATGAGAAGTGTTGCTCCGGATTCAGCTCTGACTTCCGCAGCAAGCAACTGGGGCGCTTACTACTGCTATATCGGTGAGTGCATGGTAAACGGAACCGCAATCGACACCGACTGGAGCAAGGGATTTTCTGACGGCGCGGTCTACATCACAGATTTAAACGATGCAACCGTAGCAGATGGCACCGCTGAGAAAGTGGCAGAAGTAGAAGATGCATTGAGCAATGGTTCCTTACATGTATTCGATACAACAACCTTTACCGTGAACGGTTCTTCTATTGAGGATCTGATCGCAGAGGGCGGCGATTACGCAGACTATGCAACTTATGTATCCGACGGATATTTCCATGAGTCAGAGGTAATTTCCGCACCGGCATTCGACTTAAGAATTGAAGGTATCACTGAGAAGACCAATTAGGCTGTAGTATAAAATAGGATAGATGGCAATGCGCGGAACTGCGGGGAGAGGATTCTCACGCGGTTCCGCAACTTTACTTTAGAGGAGGATTATTTGTGGAACCGGTAAATGCGATTGAACTTGTGGGTGTTACAAAACGATTCGGAGAAGTGGTTGCAAATGACAATGTAAACCTTACGGTGAGAAAGGGAGAAATCCTTTCCATTTTAGGAGAGAATGGTAGTGGAAAGACTACGTTGATGAACATGCTCTCGGGCATTTATTTCCCGGATGAGGGAGAGATATTTGTGAATGGAACAGAGGTTACGATACGGTCACCGAAAGATTCCTTTGCACTGGGGATTGGAATGATTCATCAGCATTTCAAGCTGATCCCGGTGCTCACAGCTGCCGAGAATATTATCCTCGGTCTGTCTGGAAAAGAGCGCCTAGACATGAAGCAGGTGGAAGGGGAGATACGGGAACTGACCGAAAAATACGGATTTGACCTGAATCCGTCACAGAAGATTTACGATATGTCTGTATCACAGAAACAGACCGTGGAGATTGTAAAAGTGCTCTACCGCGGAGCCGACATCCTGATCTTGGATGAGCCGACGGCAGTGCTGACACCACAGGAGACCGAGAAACTGTTTTCGGTTCTGCGCAATATGCGTGCCGCTGGAAAATCCATCATTATCATCACACACAAGTTAAACGAGGTGTTGGAGCTCTCCGACCGCGTGGCAGTGCTCCGCAAGGGAAAATATATCGATACCGTGGAGACCGCAAGTGCTACCGTATCCTCCCTGACCGAGATGATGGTCGGCGAGAAAGTAGCATTAGATATCAATCGCACGGAACCGCAGGATGTGGAGAAGCGCATCGAGATGCGCGGAATTACCTGCCGCAACAAAGAGGGGCTTACCGTGTTAAAAGAGGCATCCTTTACCGCATGCAGCGGAGAAATCCTCGGTGTCGCAGGTATCTCCGGAAGCGGACAGAAGGAATTGTTGGAGGCTGTGGCAGGCTTGCAGCCGATTGAGAGCGGCGAGATCTTTTATTTTTCACCGGAGGGA
>CAVCFM010000147.1:0-1063 GCA_963601305.1 bacterium
GCAAATAAGACCAATACCATTAGACACGCATATTACCGAGAATATCGTGAACTGCAGAACTTGTGTCTACTTATCTTACAGCATCAGAAACACCAGATTGGAATGGGAAGCAAGAAGGTATATGGATTGCTCTTTGATGGCGCATGGCTCTGGGAAGAGTATATGAATTCGATTGTGGACGAGATTTTCTATCATCCGATGAACAAAGCTACAAAAGGTTCTCAGCGTTTGTTTGACCATAATCGCGGGCTTATCTACCCAGACTTCATCAGCAGAGACTCAGAGGCACGAGTGATTGCAGATGCGAAGTACAAACCGATTGATAATATTGGAAACAAGGACTATCTGCAGGTATTGGCATATATGTTCCGATTTGATGCCAAGAAGGGATTTTATTTTTATCCTGAAATGGGAGAGGAAGAAGATGCTATTATGTGGCTCAATCGTGGTTCGACTTATGAGAAGAATGTAGAGGCACGAGAGGATATTTGTCTCATCAAGCATGGATTTCAGATTCCGATCGGGATAGATGTATATAGTGCTTTCACAGAGCAGATGCGATGTAATGAAATCAAATTCCTTGATGGAATTTTAACGTCCGTGAAATAGGAAAAATATACCTTTTAACGATGCACCCCTCGGTTTAGAAATACTCCAAAGGGGGTGCAAAATCCAGAGTAGTAATCCCGAAAATTTTGACTACGATTTTACTACGAATGAGGGGTGTGAATTGCACCGTTTTGTCATATTTTGCAAAATCGGCACTTAAAATGTAACTTTTATATTAGAAGAAACAAGTCGGCAAAATGCACCAAAACACGGCATTTCTCGGCTTTTTATGATAGGAGAAATTTATGATTAGAGTTTTATTCATCTGCCACGGCAGAACTGTGAAAAGCTGTATAAATCAAGAGATAATGGGGCAAAACGGGGCATAGTCTGGTAGTCAGAGCATTTGGGGACTACGGTAATACTACGAATGAGGGAATGCAAATGAGCCGATGTAGAAATGCAGATTTTAACGGTAGTAGCAATCGTTAAATTGTAAGGGCTACCGTTATAT
>CAVCFM010000147.1:1073-5797 GCA_963601305.1 bacterium
AAAATCGGCACTTAAAATGTAACTTTTATAGAAGAAACAAGTCGGCAAAATGCCCCAAAATACGGCATTACAGGGCATTTCAGAACAGGAGAATTTTATGATTAGAGTATTATTCATCTGCCACGGCAGTATTTGCCGTTCCCCCATGGCAGAATTTATTTTCAAAGACATGCTTGCCTCCCGCGGTCTATCCGACGATTTTTATGCAGAGTCGGCGGCGACCAGCAACGAGGAGATCGGCAATCACATTTATCCGCCGGCGAAGGCAGAGCTTGCGAAGCATGGCATCGGAACGGAGCGGCTGCGGGCGGAGGTGGCTGCCAAGACGGCGAGACGTATCCGACACAGTGATTATGACGAGTTCGATTATTTGATCGTGATGGAGAGCTACAACCTGCGGAATATGCGCAGAGATTTTCCAGAAGACCCGGAGGATAAAATCCATCGTCTGTTGGATTTTACTGAGCGGCCGGGAGACATTGATGACCCGTGGTATACCAGAAGATTTGATGTGACATATCAGGAGATAGAGGCGGGCTGCGAGGCGCTGTTGGAACATATTTGTTCCAGTCAATAGTAGCCAGCACTACTGCGCGGACAGGACGTTGCATTTACTGCAAAGTCCGTAAGAAAGTGAGTCAAGTGTGAGCAAATCCTATTCACGAAGAGAATTTCGCATGGATTTGCGAATGTTGCTGTGAACGGAGCGAACAGTAACTGGCAGGATAGATGTCCGCCAGCAGGCGGATTATATCTTGCTGTAATGGTTCACATGTGCTATGATACATTTGTTAGAAGAGACTAACTGCAAGGAGGGCATGTGTGATGAAGACAGATGAGCGATACAAGCAATTATCGATAGAAGAATTTTCGCAGGCGGCGGAGCGCTACGAGGGCAGTCACGCGGGAATCTATGAGATGTGCAAAAAGGATTATCCGGACATTCTTGCGGAGATTGAGAAGGAAACATTTACGGATTTGCTGGACGCGGGTTGTGGACCGGCACCGATGATTTCCCTTTTGGCAGAAAAATACCCGGATAAGCATTTTACCGGGATTGATCTGACACCGAAAATGATTGAGGTGGCGAAGAGTAAAAATCTTAAAAATGCAGAGTTTATCGTGGGGGACTGCGAAAAGCTGCCATTTGCAGATGCGTCGTTTGATGTGGTAATCTGTTCCCAGAGTTTTCACCATTATCCGAATCCACAGGATTTCTTTTGCAGTGTGGAAAGGGTCTTGCGCCCGGGCGGAAGGCTGATATTGCGGGATAACACAGGGAATGGGGTTATGCTCTGGTTCTGTAATTATGTGGAGCTGCCGCTGGTAAATCTGTTCCATCACGGAGATGTGCGCGTTTACAGTATTGGTGAGGTGAAGGACATGTGCCGCAAGGCAGGATTGGAACCGGAATGTGTGGAACAGCGGAAAGGATTCCGATTGCATGCGGTTGCGCGCAAGAGGGCATGAAAATTTTGTAGATGCCCTGCGAAGCACACTGCGCGGAAGTACAGATATCTACCGAATTAACAAAAAAATAAAAAAACATATTGCAATTGAAAAAGCAATGTGGTATAAATGTTACAACATTAATTCGTTAAAGCGATGAAAGAGACTCCTATCTTCAGACGTCGACAGGAATACAGCGTCACCGACTGAGAGCGCTGTTTGAAAGAGGAGATACAGGGAACACTCTGGAGCAGACTGGTTGAACAGATACAGTAGGTCAGTACGTGGGTGCGCGTTAAGCACATAGAGTGGGAAAGTGATTTTTTAATGTGGGTCATTTTCCAAAGCGGGTGGTACCGCGGGATTTCGACGATTATGAGATTTCGCCCCAGGAAAGTTTTTACTTTCCTGGGGCTTTTTGTTTCATAAAAAGAACTCCCGTCCCGCACCTATTATCCCGAGAGGGACCAAAAAAGGAGAGTACAAAGATGGAATTTATGACAGGCGTAAACAGAAAAGAAACCTTAGAAATCAGCGAACTGCTGGCGGGAGATTTTACCGGAAAGACGGTCAGAGTCAACGGCAGCGTGCACACGATCCGCGATATGGGCGAGGTGGCATTTGTTATTTTGCGCAAGCGCGAGGGACTTTTGCAGTGTGTCTTCGAGGAGGGCAAGACGCAGTTCAATCTGAAGGATTTGAAGGAAGCTGCCACGATCGAGGTACAGGGAAGCGTCAACCGCGAGGAACGCGCACCGGGCGGGATTGAGATCCGCATGGATACGGTAAAAATATTGTCGGAGCCGGCAGAGCCGATGCCGTTTACCATTTCCAAATGGAAGCTTGGCACGACGTTGGAGACGAACCTGGATAACCGGGCGATTGCCTTAAGAAATGTCAGGGAGCGCGCAAAGTTCCGGATTCAGGAGGGCGTGGTCAGAGGATTTCGGGATTTCTTATACAGCGAGGGATTCACGGAGATCCACACACCGAAGATCGGTGCGAAAAGTGCAGAGGGCGGCGCAAACCTGTTTCGTCTGGAATATTTCCACAGACCTGCGGTATTACAGCAGAGCCCACAGTTTTACAAACAGATGATGGTGGGCGTGTTCGACCGGGTATTTGAGACCGCGCCGGTGTTCCGGGCGGAAAAGCACAATACCAAACGCCATCTGAATGAATACACCAGCCTTGATTTTGAGATGGGTTACATCGACGGATTTGAAGACATTATGGCGATGGAGACCGGATTTTTACAGTACACGATGCAGCTGCTGGAAAAAGAGTACGCAAAAGAGTTGAAAATGCTCGGTGTGACACTGCCGAATGTGGATAAAATCCCATGTGTCCGGTTTGATGAGGCGAAGAAAAAAGTTTCCGAGAAGTATCATCGCGAGATCAGAAACCCGTATGATTTAGAGCCGGAAGAGGAAGCGTTGATCGGGCAGTATTTTAAAGAGGAGTGCGATGCGGATTTTGTGTTTGTGACGCACTATCCGTCAAAGAAGCGTCCGTTTTACGCGATGGATGACCCGGCGGACCCGACGTACACCTTAAGTTTTGATCTGTTGTACCACGGACTTGAGATTACGACGGGTGGCCAGCGAATCCACGATTATCAGATGCTTTTGGAAAAAATAGAAAAGCGTGGCATGGAGACCGAGGGCATGGAGCAGTATCTTGCAGTGTTTAAGCACGGGATGCCGCCTCACGGAGGACTTGGAATCGGCTTGGAGCGTCTGACCATGAAGCTGGTCGGAGAGGACAATGTGCGGGAGACCACCTTATTCCCGAGAGATTTGAGCCGTCTTGAGCCATAGCATAGAAAAGAGAGAACTATGAATTTATACGAACAATTGCAACAATATCATCCATACAATGAGCAGGAGGCAAATGACTGCGACGTCATGCTTCGCCTGTTAGAAAAAGAACCGAATATTTTTTTGCGGGAGAACCGCACCGCACATTTTACAGCGTCCTCGTGGCTGTTGAACCGGGAACATGACAAGGTGCTGATGATCTACCACAACATTTATCATTCCTGGGCATGGACCGGAGGACATGCGGACGGCGAGGAAGATCTGCTTGCGGTGGCAATCCGGGAGGCGGAGGAAGAGACCGGAGTGACGGGGATCATTCCGATAAAAGATGGGATTTATTCGCTGGAGATCCTCACGGTGGACGGACACGAAAAAAGAGGCGCTTATGTGCCATCCCACCTGCATTTGAACATTACCTATCTGTTGGAGGCAGACGAGGAGGCGGTTCTTCGCATCAAGCCGGATGAGAACAGCGGTGTGAAATGGTTTCCTCTGGAGGAGGCGTTAAAAGCCAGCAGTGAGCCGTGGATGGTGGAACGTGTATACAAGAAGCTAAACGAAAAGTTAAAAGGAGAACAACAGTGAATCATTTGGGAACAAAGACGATAGAGACAGACCGGCTGATTTTGAGACGGTTTCAGATGGAAGATGCAGAGAAGATGTATCAGAACTGGGCGAGCGACCCGGAAGTGACAAAGTTTTTGACATGGCCGACCCACGAGAACGTGGAGGCAACAAAAAAAGTGCTGGAATCCTGGATCTCGGATTACGAAAAACCGGCTTACTATCAGTGGTGCATGACATTAAAAGAGTCGGGGGAGCCGATTGGAAGCATCAGCGCGGTTCGTCAGAAAGAGAAGGCCAAGTCGGTGGAAATCGGTTACTGCATCGGCAGAGCCTACTGGCATAAGGGCTACACCTCAGAGGCACTGAAAGCTGTGATGGAGTATCTGCTCACGGAAGTTGGATTTAACCGCATTGAGGCACGTCATGACACGAAGAATCCACATTCCGGTGATGTGATGAAAAAATGTGGCATGTGTTACGAGGGAACCATGATCCAGGCGGAGTGGAACAACACAGGAATCTGTGACATAGCACTTTACGGATATGTGCGGGGAGTGACAGAGGATGTGCAGCCGGCGGAGAAAAAAGAGGCAACTCCTGCAAAAGCACAGCCGAAAAAAAATGTGATTTCCGATGAGACGATTGAATATGTAGGAATCCTCGCAAAATTAGAGTTAGACGAGGCGGAGCGGGAACGGGCAAAAAAGGATATGGGAGATATGCTTGATTACATCGACAAGCTAAATGAGTTAGACACCACCGGGGTGGAGCCGATGTCTCATGTGTTCCCGGTCAACAACGTATTCCGTGAGGATGTGGTGACAAACGGGGACGGAAGCGCGGCGACGCTTGCCAACGCTCCGGTATCAAAAGACGGCGGATTTAAAG
>CAVCFM010000148.1:0-2836 GCA_963601305.1 bacterium
AGGGCGTGGAAGTCTTTTCCATGGGAGATAAGAACAAGCCTGTGAACATTGCCAAGGCGGCGATCGAACACGCCACCAAGAATGATTTTAACATCGTTATTATCGATACTGCCGGACGTCTTCATGTAGATGAAGATATGATGGCAGAACTTTCCGAGATAAAGGACAACATCACCGTACATCAGACCATTCTTGTGGTAGATGCCATGACTGGTCAGGATGCGGTAAATGTAGCGTCCACCTTTGATGAGAAGATTGGAATTGACGGAGTGATCTTAACAAAGCTTGATGGCGACACCCGAGGCGGTGCGGCATTATCCATCCGGGCAGTGACCGGCAAGCCGATTTTCTATGCAGGTATGGGAGAGAAGCTCTCCGACTTAGAACAGTTTTATCCGGACCGCATGGCATCCCGTATTCTTGGTATGGGCGATGTGCTGACTCTGATCGAGAAGGCGCAGGAGGATTTCGATGAGGAAGCCGCCAAGAAGATGGAACAGAAGATGCGCAAGAATGAATTTGACTTTGAGATGTATTTGGAATCAATGAGTCAGATGCGCAAGATGGGCGGTCTGTCAAGCATCCTTGGCATGATGCCGGGAATGGGGCTTGGCGGAGGCAAGATGCCGGATATTGACGAGGCAGCGGCTGAGAAGAATCTGGCACGCACCGAGGCAATCATCTACTCCATGACGCCGAAGGAACGTCAGAATCCATCACTTCTGAACCCGAGCAGAAAACGCCGTATTGCGCAGGGCGCAGGCGTGGACATCGCAGAGGTCAATCGTCTGGTGAAGCAGTTTGAGCAGATGAAGAAGATGATGAAGCAGATGCCGGGTATGATGAAGCGCGGCAAACGCGGTGGAATGTTCAAAGGATTTCCATTTTAGTAATTGGTAAAAAGTGTTTTACAGCATTTTTTAATAGTATAGTAACAGCAAATTTAAGGAGGTGAAAGTAATGGCAGTAAAGATCAGATTAAGAAGAATGGGACAGAAGAAGGCTCCTTTCTATAGAATCGTAGTAGCAGATTCCCGCTCTCCAAGAGATGGAAAATGCATCGAGGAGATTGGAACTTATGATCCTACAAGAGATCCAAGCGAGTATCATGTAAATGAAGAGTTAGCTAAGAAATGGTTAGCTAACGGAGCTCAGCCAACTGATACAGTAGCTAGAATTTTCAAGAGCGCTGGTATCGAGAAATAAGGATTAGTGAGGTGCATCTAATGAAAGAATTAGTAGAAGTAATTGCCAAATCACTAGTCGACTCTCCGGAAGAGGTTGTTGTAACTGAGACCGAGAATGAGAAAGCCATTGTTTTGGAATTACGTGTAGCGCAGTCCGACATGGGCAAGGTAATCGGCAAGCAGGGTCGTATCGCTAAGGCAATCCGTGCTGTTGTGAAGGCTGCTGCCTCAAAGGAAGAGAAGAAAGTTATTGTTGAAATTATGCAATAGCAGATAAAAAGCTGTCCACATGGGGCAGCTTTTTTGTCACACAGGAAAAAATATGTGACAATTGGAAAAGTATGACTCTGAAAAATGGAGAAATGAGATGGAAGATTTATTACAGGTTGGCGTGATCACGACCACACATGGCGTGCGGGGCGAGGTAAAGGTATTCCCTACCACCGATGATGCGGCGCGCTTTAAAAAGTTAAAACAGGTAATTTTAGATACAGGAAAAGAAAAAATCGAATTGGAGATTGCCGGGGTTAAGTTTTTTAAAAACATGGTAATCTTAAAATTCAAAGGCATTGACGACATCAACGAGGTGGAGAAATACCGCAAGAAGAGTCTGTATGTCACGAGGGAGAATGCCGTAAAGCTCAAGAAAAATGAGTACTTCATTGCAGATCTGATCGGACTTCGCGTCTGCTCCGACGAGAATGAGGAGTTGGGAGAAATCTCGGATGTATTACAGACCGGAGCCAATGATGTCTATGTTATCAGCAAGGCAGGATGCGATGATATCCTTCTTCCGGCAATCCGTGACTGTGTCAAAGAGGTGGACATTGAGGCGGGAACGATGACGGTTCATCTGCTGCCGGGACTTCGTGAACTGAATCAGAAATAGGAGCGTGCCATGAATTTTCACATTTTAACACTGTTCCCGGAGATGGTGGAGCAGGGATTAAATACCAGCATTATCGGAAAGGCGGCAGAAAAGGGACTGCTGTCCATTGATGCGGTAAATATCCGCGATTATACGAAGGACAAGCATGGAAAAGTGGACGATTATCCTTATGGAGGCGGCGCCGGAATGTTGATGCAGGCGCAGCCCGTTTACGATGCCTGGAAATCGGTGGCAGACCGTATCTCGCCGGATGGAGACGGAGAAAAAAAGCGTATCCGCACGATTTATGTGACGCCGCAGGGACCGACATTTACCCAGGCGATGGCAAAGGAACTGGCAAAAGAGAGCGACCTGATATTTTTGTGTGGCCATTACGAGGGAATTGACGAGCGCGTACTGGAAGAGCTTGTGACAGATTATGTCTCCATCGGCGATTATGTGCTGACGGGGGGCGAGCTTCCGGCGATGGTCATGGTGGATGCGATTTCCCGTATGGTACCGGGGGTGCTATCCAATGAGGTTTCCGGCGTGACGGAGTCCTTCGAGGGGTATCTGCTGGAATATCCGCAGTACAGCCGCCCGGAGCGGTGGATGGACAAGGAAGTGCCAAAGGTGCTTCTCGGTGGCAACCAGAAGAAAATCAGAGAGTGGCGAAAAGAAAGAGCCGAGCAGCGCACTAGGGAACGGCGGCCGGATCTGTACCGGAAGTACAGCCGCCTGCAGCAATGCGCGGAGCGTCTGGCGAGACAAAAACTGCTTC